>DATDNL010000031.1:0-2843 GCA_036518315.1 Flavisolibacter sp.
ACAAAGAAAAACACTCGGTTTGGATGCACTCGGGCACTCTATCTCTGAAGGGACAACTGCCTGTCGCTAAAAGGCTTTCCATCTACGGCGAAGCCGGCCTTGCCATATTTAGCAGGCGTGGCATCAAAATAGGCAACTCATTTGCCGTAAAGGACTATGCTTATAATACAGTGCTGTTAGGAACAGGCCTGGAATACCACCTAAGTCCAAAATGGGGAGTACTCGCCAATTTCAACTACGCACCGGGCAATACTGACAACAAGCAACCACATGAAGTCTTTTACTCTGCAGGTCTCAAATATAATCTCATCCCAATTCCCGAAGAGGTCGTGAAACGAAATGCAGAAGCTGGCTACTACTTTGCCAAACATCTTTTGCAGGTGGGATATTCGACCAATCATTTCGGTTATGGGCCCAATAATTTTCTTTCTAAAAAAGCTCCTATCTTTTGGGGCGGCGGTATAGAGGTCAATAAAGGCCTGGCTCTTCGCTACCAAAAGAACATCTTCCACACCAAAAAGGTCTTCTCATTCGACGCCGGGCTTAGTGCTGGCTATTGGGAGAGCAACGAACTGAATCAGCACTTCTATACGTTATCGATCTTTCCCATGTTGCGTTTTACGGCAATCAGGTCCAGCGTCGCAGATGTCTACCTGTTTTATTCAGTGGCAGGCCCCAGCTATATTTCCAGGGTCATGATCGATGAAAAGAACAGCGGCAAGCACTTTACCTTCCAGGACTTTATGGGTTTCGGTACCGTGCTTGGAAAGCCAAAGCATATAAATGCTGAACTAAGTATTAACCATTACTCCAACGGGAACATCTTTATCTATAACCGCGGCGTGAAGATCCCTTTGACCTTTACGCTTGGTTATGCTTTCTAAGTGGACATACGAGTCTATTGTAACAAAACGAATTTGCATCTATCTTGCTTAAAAATTTCAATGGAAACTTCTTACCAAACTAACGATGTGCTTGACGAGCACAGACCAAAAGAATTGCCTGGAATGTTGAATGTTCTCACCATTCTTACTTTCATTGGATGCGGCATATCTTATATCGGATCTTGCTACAGCTATTTTACCAACAACGATCCCGACAAACAGATACAAAAGCTACATGAAACAAGGGACAAAATGAGCGATGGCAGTTTCGGAGCCAAGATGATCGATAGCTCAATTGACATGGTTCAAAAGTCTTACGACAACAGGTACCTCTTATTGATAACTGGTCTGATTTTTACTACTCTTTGCCTCATTGGCGCTCTGCAAATGCGCAAATTGAAAAAGACCGGGTATTATTATTACTTGATCGGTGAATTGGCTCCCTTCGTCTTGATGGCGGGCTTATTCGGTGCAAGTTTCACAGGTGCTATATCGCTTCTGTTTACGGCATTGTTTGCTGTGATATTTGTGATCTTATATAGTACTCAATTAAAATACCTGGTAAATAAGTAGGATCACTTAAAATTACGGCTCATCAGGTAAGCTTTTATAAGTTGCGTACCTTCATTTAATAATTCTTGATATGAAACTTTTTGTTGCTGGTCTCCCTTACGACTTTGACGATGCGGAACTAATGGAATTCTTTGAAAAATTTGGAAAGGTTAATTCGGCCAAAGTGGCTATCGATAAAGCCACTGGTAAAAGCAGGGGCTTCGCTTTCGTGGACATGATGAATGATGATGAAGGGAAAGAAGCTATCGAAGGTCTCAATGGTTTAGAGCTTGGAAGAGGTAAAACAATGGTGGTAAAGGAAGCAGACGACAAAGGTTCCGGCGGTGGTGGCGGCGGCTACAAAGGCGGCGGAGGCTATGGTGGTGGTGGCGGCTACAGAGGTGGCGGCGGTGGAGGTGGATATAGAGGCGGCAGCGGCGGTGGGGGCGGCTACAATAAGGGTGGCGGCGGAGGCGGAGGCTATAACAAAGGCGGCGGTGGCGGCTACAGCGGAGGCAACAGGAATTATTAGAGTCGAAGAAGGTATTCCCCTTTTAATAGTGTTCTTATACCCTGGCAGTTCGGTTATTTTTAAACCGGCATTACTACGCAATGAACCGAATCGACCGTTTGTTTGGGATACTCGTCTTACTTCAATCAAAGAAATACGTTACTGCCGAAGCTATCGGTGAGAAGTTCGGCATTAGCGTACGAACTGTTTACAGGGATGTCAAGGCCCTCTGTGAACAGGGCATACCCGTAAGCTTTGAACAACACAGGGGCTATTTCATTGTACAGGGCTATTTTCTTTCACCTGTATCGTTCTCCTTCGAAGAAGCCAGTGCCCTCCTGCTAATGGAGAACCTGGTATATGGCTTTGCTGACCGTTCGGTGCAAAAGAACTATTCTTCCGCACTTAATAAGATAAAGGCTGTTCTGCGCAGTGCACAGAAGGAGAAACTGGAAGCTCTCGCCTCCAATATTAAACTTCAACTTCCTCCTTCCATTAAAAACGATTTCGACTACCTCACCATTCTCCAGGATGCTATTTCAGCTAAGCACATCGTTGAAATGGAATACAAAAACAACAATCATGAAGTAAGCAAAAGGATTGTTGAGCCCATAGGGTTAATATTCTACGCCTTTAGCTGGCACCTTATTGCCTGGTGCCATATGCGCAGTGAATACAGGGATTTCAAGATCGTCCGTATCCTCAAATTAAAAAGCACAGGTGAATCCTTTGGCAAGCAGGACCACATTGCATTGACGGACTACATGAAGCTGCTACCTGTTAATTACTAGAAATTTCTGCTTCTTTTTATTTAGGCTGCCATAGGGTTGTCAGTGGGCAGCAGTTGCTTTGCACTATCAAAATCAACATTATGACATTTCTAGAGTTTTTCTTAC
>DATDNL010000032.1:0-9783 GCA_036518315.1 Flavisolibacter sp.
GATCAAAGCAGATGTTGATGGAATGAGTATCTCCCTGCTGCCGGTTGACAGATAGATCCTTGTCATCTGCATGGTAGCATTGATCAAACGTTCCGTCACTACAATACTATTGTCATCAATGAAGCGAGGATGTACAAAACGTGAATGGTCTTGAGGTTGAATGGTTTGCAGAACCTTGCCTGATCGATCAAGGACACGTAAGACGGTTTCGGTCGTTGGTTCAACGAGAACAGAAATGATTTTCTTTCCTGAAGGCGAGATGTCTGGCGTAAAGTATTTCGCTTTCCTCGTAATCTTTGTTTGCCGGTGGTTTTTGATGTCGAACAAATAAATGGAATTATAATCGATAAGAGGCCAGCGAGGACTGGCTTCATAAGCGGTGTAGGCTATCATTCCATTTCGATAACTAAACCAGTTTTCGTCGCTAATGTTCATTAGCCGGAGCTTGTGTTCTCCTGACTTGTCCTTTATATAGAACGCAGCGAGTTTCTTATAGCTGCTCTTTAAATACAGGAGAGAATCTGCGCCAATGTATTGAGGGAAGTAATAATTAGTTACCGTTGCTCTCTTAGAGAGGTTTGTTCTTTTCTTAGCCACACCATGACTATAGTAATCCAACGCGTTCCGCCGGAAGGTTTTATAGTCTTCCCCACTGTATTTCTTGATGGCGCGCTGAAATGGGTATACCAATCCTTTGAAAGCTGCAGCATCGCGGGTGACCTTTTTCCAAAAATCATCACCATACTTCAGGTAGCCATAATTGACCAGCAAGTAGCCAAGATCGTAATGGTCAGGAACGTAATCTTTAAGGGAACCATTACGAAGCTTCATCCAGTCGTAGTTTCTTCCTTCTCTCCAAAGGGATCTATAGCCATTGAAGAAATGCGGTGTTCTCCCTCTTCCCTGTGTTGTCAGTGAGGTTTCGGCATGAACCGCATCGCCCTCCCAAAACCAATCCGGAAGGACAAGCGCATTAAAAAACTCCTGTCCTTGCTGCCCAAATAAAATGGAACCCAGTTTAGTTAGGCCCTGGTTAAAATTGCTGTATTGCTGTACATGCCTGAACTCATGAACAGCTAGCTCCTTGTACCAGGGATTTGCTCCAAACTCGAAGATGTCAGAACCGGGAATCATATAGTATTCGCTTCTGAATGGTCCCAGTGCCACATAGCCGTTGGCGAGAGTGGTGTTGTTGTGAAGAATGATATTGATTTTCCGAACATGACCGCCCAGGGAATTGGGTTGGGTCATCATCACCTTGTGAATAATCGTTGCTATTTCCTGCGCCTCCGAGTCTACAGCAGCAGGGAAGATGATTCTCGCCGTATCAGTGTTGATCTGTCTCCACTTTACGGAGGGAGGAAACCCACCGAATTGTTGTGCAAATAAAGGAAGCGAGGCAACAAAACTGAGTGCGATGCTGAATAGCAATCTTTTCATATGAATATGGTGGTTGTAAATATAAACAGGTATGGAAAGATTTCGAAGGGAGTATCTTAAATTATTAAGCAAGCTGTCAGTCTACCGCCATAAGTTAGGGCAGGTTGTCGAGGAGTTCTTTTTTACGCTGCTGGTATTTTCCTACCTCATAGGAGATATAGCCTATGATCATTCCACCGGCATAAATGGTAGAACTGAGAAGAACAACGCGGTCCAGGTGTTTTCGAATGAGCAACCACATCACGGTAAAGACCAGCTGTGCCAGGGTGAAAAGAACAAAGAACCATTTATAGATTTTCACAACTGCAATTTAGCGATAGCAATGTTTCCATCAGGACAGTTCTTCGATTCCTGGTGAGAAAGCAAACAGATGATTCTTTTGAACAATAGAAATCGATCAAAATTAACGACTGGCTACACCATTCATTGCCTGCTTATCAATGCCATAGATGTCCTGTCTCAACTGCAACTCTCCTTGGTCATCGACCCAGGCAGTGTAATAGGATATCGATACCGAAACCGGGTGCGGAAGTTTTACTGATTGCTCCCTGCCGCTTTTCATAGCCGTTTTGATCCTCTCTTCTGTCCAGCCGGGACTATTTTTCAATAAGTAGTGGGCCAGTTTTGCAGGGTCAGAAAGACGAATGCACCCATGACTGAACGTTCGTTTCGGATATTGAAAGAGTCCCTTGGCTGGTGTATCATGAAAATAGATTCCGTTTTCATTCGGAAAAACAAATTTTACTTGTCCGAGAGAGTTGTTAGGTCCCGGCTTTTGACGAATCACCGGCAGACCGTCTTCGTAGCCGGTTATTTCATAACCGTGATTACGCAAATAATTTTTATCTGCATTCATCGCCGGCAAGATCTCGTTTTCCACGATGCTGGTTGGCACATTCCAATAAGGGCTGAAAACAATATTGGTCATTTGATCATCGAAGGTTACCGTTTTGTGTTCTTCCGAGCCAACTACGATGTCCATATTAAAAACTTCTTTCGTGCCTTCATACACATGCAACTTGTACTCGGGGATGTTTACCACCAGCCTTGTCTCACCGTTATTCACAGAAGTGTTTTTAAAGCGCTCAATATTTAACTGGAGTTGTTGTATACGGTCCTCAACAGGGACATTCAATTGCCTTATCAGCAAGGCATCCACTACTCCGTTTTGCCTGAACCCGAAGCGCTTTTGCGCTCTTTGAACGCCTGCTACCAGTTCGTCCGTAAAGAGGGGACTGGACTCGTCCGATTTAAAGTCGCCATTTATTCGAAGACGTTGTTTTATTTGGCTTATTGCCGGCGAACTCTGACCTTTTAGATAATATTTTTGACTAGCAATTATTTTTGGCCATCCGCCTTTCCGCTGGATATCATACAAACGCTGCAAAGCATCCTGGAGTTTTTCATACTGCGGGTTACCGGGCTTGTCAGCTATTATTCCCCCGCAAACTGCATCGTTTGCACCGGCAAAACTGTTGATTGAGAGAATAAGGCTGATCACTACAGCCATTCCATTGATACGAATAAGGGTTCCCATCTTTCACACATTTCGGTTACTTCCTCATATCGGGAATTGCATTTGATAAAACAAGAAGCGGGCCGAATGGATGGGATTAAAGAAGCCTGTTGTGACCGGGAGAGTACAGCTCGCCAGGGGCGGATAATTGCTAAACAGGGACCGTTTCGAGCGTGGCACCTATTCCACGCTCGGTAATCGCATCGCGCATGGGTTTAAGATCATCATAACCACCATGCTTAACAGCATACTTGCCCCGAAAATGAATAACGTAAGCACACTGTTCCGCCTGTTCGTAGGAATGTTTGCAGACTTCCACCAGTGTTTCTATGACCCATTCAAATGTATTGACCTCATCGTTCCAAACGATAAGGTGGAACGGATTGTCTATGTCTTCCAGAACGTCTGTGAATTCCTGTTCTTTTATGTCTGTCAGGCCTTTCATTCCCGCAAAGTTATTACCTAAAAACATACAAGAAAGCCATCCTTGCTGGGATGGCTTTTAAAATAATTAAGCGAAACATTTATTTGGGATAGATAGTCGTTACAGCTACAATATCGTACGGTGTATAGCCGTTCCAAGGCAGCACAATCGAGTTCATTACAGAATTCGGATCAGTATCAGGCGTTCCCGGGATCAGGTTGCCATAGGTCCCGTCGGTATGAGTAAAGCCTATGCTGTGACCTAATTCATGGGTTATTGCAAAAGTCTTGTAGGAGCTGCTCAAGTAGCTATAGTACGTATTTATATCTACTTCATTTCCAACAGTGCCATCATAGTTGGGCATATAGGCCTGCGCAACCATCGAAGTTGTATTGTCATACAACGTTGTCACAAGTATATTGTAGGCAGGAGGGACCGTGCTGGTAGTGGTAGTTTTCTTCTTTCCTCTACCCGACGTTGTAGTGACGGTTGTTGCAGTCACTCTTTTCATATAAACATGACTATTGGTACCATTCCAGTTGGTGATCGCCTGGTCAAGAGCCGCCAACCAGTCGGCAGGCACCGTGTTATCGGCATAGATAGCTATGTTGGCAACGTTGGTCGGGGTCACAGTATACGTATACACTCTTTGTGATTCCCGTTCGGTCGTCGGACTGCTTATTTCAGTGTTTTTTAATCGCTGCCTTACATTCGCTAAGCTGATGACAATGTCTTTGCCGGCGACAAAAGTGTTCTTTGTAGAATTGAATTCTACGGAAGCCAGGGGTAGTCCGGTAGAGCTCGATACAAATGTTTTTAGCTGCTGTACTTCCTCGGCTGAAACTGTTTCTTGTTTGGGGAGGTCTGATTTCTTACAGGATTGCGCGAAGGTGATTACGGTAAGCAGGGCTAGACTTACCAGGGGTTTAAGCCCACATGATTTGGATTTTAACATCGGACGCTTGGTTTTACTAATATTAAAAATAGGCCTTTTAGACTTTATCGCGCAATATTATTTTTTACATCTCAGCAATTTTGTTAATGAAACCGTATTTGAAAACCTCGAACAGATAAGTTGATTATTATCAATCTACGGCTGAGATGGCTAATCAAGACTGGTTATTTGAGAGGGGTAATTCGTGGCGTGTGAAAGAAGGAGCGTTCTGATATAACTGTTTTCCTTATATGGTTTGATGTATTCCTGGATACTGCTTCGTGAGATCTTTTCAATGTTCCTGGGCAGGTACCCCATGCCGAAGAAAGCTCCCTGTTCAACCATGATACAGGAAAGTTCATTCTCCGATAAACCTTTATCTATAACAACATAAGAAGAGCGCTTTGTTAATGATGCAATAGCTTGAAGGACTCTTTCATTGTAAGCTTGCACCGCTTCTTTTTTTTCGCAGGCGCCGTGACAGTACTGTTCTATGATTCCGATGCATTGTTCGTTATCTGTTTGTACAAAGCAAAGTTTAGGGCACAGTGAAAAATCTCTCATTAATTTCCGCAGCACACCATATCCATCCACTTTGTAATGAAAGGTGTAAAGGGGAGTGGAATATTTTCTCTTCTTTTCAATAGCCAGGCGCATATACCCGTTCTGGTCTTCGTAGACGAAGATGCCAAATGCTTCCTCTTGCCTTTTTTGCGATGTATTGAAGACCGGCCATAACCGCTTTATCTCGGTGGATTCCAGAATCGCAGCCATCAATTCGGTCGCCGTCGATTGGAAGGTTATCGCATGTACATTGCGGATAAAGTTTTGCTTTTGCCTACCGTCTGAATTATTACTGAAATGGCTGTTTACCCGTGAGCGAATATTCTTGGCTTTGCCAACGTAGACCACTTTCCCTTTCTGATCGTGGAAATAATAAACGCCCGACGTTTTTGGCAAAGCGTCAAAATGCGCCTTGGGCACATTGGGTGGTAGAATTGCTTCTTTTGAGTTACGTTGCAGGCTTGCCTGGATGATCCCCTTTGAGTCATTATCTAAAAGTCTCTTGAAGAGAATAACCGTTGCATTAGCATCACCGCCCGCCCTATGACGGTTGGTAAGGTCTATATCGAGTGAGTTACACAGATTGCCGAGGCTATAAGAAGGGAAACCCGGGAAGATCTGCCTGGCAAGTCGCACGGTACAAAGCTTTTTGGCATTGAAACTATACCCGTAGAATTCCAGGTGGCTTTTGATGAAGGAATAGTCAAAGTTGACATTATGTGCGACAAAAACATTGCCCTGCAGGTAGGTGTAAACCTTTTCGGCTATTTCTTCAAACACAGGCGCATCCTGCACCATCTCGTTGTTGATGCCTGTAAATCCCTGTATGTATTTTGGAATGGCCTGGTTCGGATTGACCAGCGTTTCAAACTCCTCAACCACTTTCTCGCCATCGAAGACCTTGATGCTGATCTCAATGATCCCGTTGGCTGCAGCATAACCGCCGGTAGTCTCGATATCTACAATGGCATACGTCACAAAAGAAAAATTTCAGAAGTTTAATAAGTTCAACAGTTAGCAGGAGGTGGAGGTTTACCTTTGAAACCTTTTGAACTCTTTACCACTTTTCGAACTTATGCAAGGGCATCGAAGTTCTAAAAAATTTAGCAATGCAGCAAGCTTTTGACAAATATTTAATGTTCCGGAACCGGCTGGAAAAGGTCTACAGGCATTTGAACAAACAAGCCAAAAGACAAAATATTAGCTGCTACCGCATTTACGATCACGACCTCCCTGAATTCCCGTTAATCATTGAATTATACGAAGACAAAGTCTATGTATCTGAATACAAGAGAAGACATTCAATGACGGAAATGGAACACGAGAATTGGTTGGAAGGTTGTGCCGGCGTCATCGCCCAGGTGCTGGACATTTCGTCCGGTAACATTTTCTTCAAACTTAGGCAAAGAAAGGAAGGACGCAAAGGGCAATATCAAAAGGTCGATGAAGCAAGGACCGAGTTTATTGTTCACGAGAACAATTTGAAGTTTATAGTCAATCTCAGCGACTATCTCGATACAGGATTGTTCCTGGATCATCGCATCACCCGGCAAATGGTAAGAGATTTATCAAACGGAAAGCGAATGCTCAATCTGTTCTGCTACACGGGTTCGTTTTCAGTTTATGGTGTCGCCGGAGAGGCACTGACTGTCGAGTCGGTAGACCTTTCCAAAACCTATCTCAACTGGGCCGAGAGAAATATGCAACTCAACTTTCCGACTTTTAAGAGCCATAATCTAATTCATGCAGACGTAAAGCAGTATCTAAAAATACTTCCATCTCGAAGTGTCGATTTAATAGTCATGGATCCGCCAACATTTAGTAACAGCAAACGGATGGAAGACTTTCTCGACATTCAAAAGGATCACGTTGAATTGATCAATGATTGCATGAGAGCTTTAGATGAAGGCGGATTTCTCTTTTTCAGTACCAACTATACAAAGTTCCAGTTGCAGTCGGAACTCTTAAATGCTTCCGAAATAAAAGATGTCACTAAGCTGACAACACCGTTTGACTTTGCAGGGAAATTGAAACGGCAATGCTGGTTAATTCGCAAATGATGTACTGGTTGTGTCACTTGTTCTGTATCGATTAGCCTGGCACAAATTGAGGACTAAAACTAAAAAAGCCGCTCACGGGAGCGGACTTTAGTATATCGATTCAATGATATTAATACAATGCGTTCAAAGCCGTCACATCATATTTATCAAACGGACGATCCTGGTTAGCACTAATGCATGCCAGCATCCATGAGTTGGGCTCCGCAGTCTGGGGAGTATTCGCAATCCAAACGGCTCCAACAGTAGAAGCACCTTCGTTCGAATACGAACCACCGCAGCTATAGCTTCTGTCCATATAATCAGTATGACGGAAACCTATACAATGACCCACTTCGTGAGCAAATATGGTGGCGAGGTAGTTATTGAAAGTGCTTGAGCCATTACCGGAACCAAGGTATTGAGCATTTACTTTTACCTGGTTATAGGGATCGCCGGTTGAAGTAGGGAAGCCCGACGACGCTAAATAACTTCCATGACCCGGTACAAACGTAATATTGGCACCCGAGGACACTACCTGGAAATGAAGCAACAAGTTCTGAGCATTGTAACGGTCTACCATGATCTGTAAAGCTGCTGCATAACTTGACGGTAACTTGTTTGACAATGCAACAGTGATCGTTCTTCCCCCGCCTGCGCTCACTACGTTATTCGTGCGGTACTGTTCGGTAGTACCAACCCGCATTCCATAAACCGTCGGTGTAGAGGCAAGATCTGAAGGAGTGAGCACAATATCTCCTTCCACCAAATAACCTTCATCCACCTTCTGAACTCCTTTCGCATAGAAGCCCATATTTTGGATCTGTGTTAAAGTCTCTTGGGAGACCTGGTCCTGGGAAGTTTGTGTTTTCGCGTCTTTCTTACAAGAAACGAGTGAAGCCGCAGCAATTCCTATTACTGCGAGGGGAAATAAGATGCCTTTCATGTGTGTGTAATTGTTAGGGTAAAAAAATGATTAGCACTTCAATATACGAAGCTGGTATTCATATCCCAAATATTTAAATACCTTTTCTTACTCGATTTCCTTTCGTAAATCCACCTCGTATAAAATCTTGATGGCGATCAATAGAAGGATACTTTATATTGCTAAAAATCTATGAGACACAGCTTTGTTCTTATCATATTAATGGCTTTCACTTTCGCTTGTGTTGCGCAAGTTCAGAAAGAACAAAGGGTTTCCAGGAGCCTTGGTAATATTCTTAAAGAAAGAAGTAGGACAGAATTCATTGATGTAGTTGTTAGCTTAAAGCATGCCTCTCTTATATATAAAGTGGATTCGATCCAGGTATTGAACGTTTATGAGCCCACAAATACATTTAGGATTCGCTTGAAAGTGAGCAAACTGAGTGAACTGATTGACCAGGGCGAGATCCTGTTTGCCGACATCTATCGCGCACCGAAAGAGGAGCTTACCACCGGGACTTTGGATCTAAGTCTGAACCGCATCAACTTCGTTCACAATAAGTTTCCATTCATCAACGGTGATTCAATCTTTGCCTCCATCAAAGAACAAAGGTTTGACACGAGCGATATTGATATCAAAGGGCGTCATTTTGATAGCAGGGTAGCAGCAGCGACAGTTTCCACTCATGCATCAATCATGGCGACAATGCTGGCCGGTGCTGGCAATACTTCTCCCTTTGCAAAAGGTGCCGCATGGGGCAGCTTTGTTTCTTCATCTGATTTCGCAAACCTGCTTCCTGATGCCGATTCTGTTTACAGGAATTATAGGATATCTGTTCAGAACCATTCCTACGGCACTGCCATCGAAAACTATTATGGAGCCGATGCTACCGCCTTTGACCAGAGCACGAAGAACAACCCCTCTTTACTTCATGTATTTTCTTCCGGCAACTCGGGTACTGCCACTTCGACTTCCGGTACATACTCCGGCATCCAGGGACTTGCCAACATCACCGGTAGTTTCAAAATGGCAAAGAATATAATAACAGTAGGCGCAACAGATTCCTTCAACCACGTAGTAGGTCCGAGTTCAAAAGGTCCTGCATACGATGGAAGAGTAAAGCCGGAACTGGTGGCTTTCGGTCAGGATGGGAGTTCGGGTGCCGCTGCCCTCGTTTCCGGCACAGTCGCCCTGGTGCAACAGGGCTATAAGAGCTTGCATAATGTGTTACCGTCCAACGCGCTTACCAAATCTGTTCTATTGAATAGTGCCGATGATATCGAAACCCCGCAGGTAGACTATTCCTCCGGTTTTGGCGCTTTGAATGCTTACAATGCAGTCAATACTATTTTCCAAAACCGTTTCTTCGAAGGATCAATATCGCAGAACGAGGTCAAATCTTTCAACATTTCCATTCCTCCCAATATTGCACAGGCCAGGTTTACACTTGTATGGATGGACCCACCAGCTCCTGCCAATGCTTCAAAGACATTGACGAATGACCTTGATGCACAATTGCAGTTACCCTCTTCAGGACAGGTTTGGCTACCGTGGGTGCTGAGTGCCGTTCCCAACAAAGATTCTTTGTTAGCAGGGGCAGGAAGAAAGATTGATACACTAAATACAGTTGAACAAATAACTGTAGATTTTCCCACAGCAGGTAACTATAATCTTAATGTAATCGGGAGCAGAATCCAACAAGGTCCTTCCCAGGCATTTGCCCTAGCCTATCAATTCGACACCGTCAATCATTTTAACTGGACCTACCCATCCTCCACAGATGCGTTAGCTGCTTCGGCTATGCATGTCATTCGGTGGCAAACGACAATGGGGGGAACAGGTACCATTGAATATTCATTCGATAAATCACAGTGGGAAACTGTTGCCGATGTAGATCTGAAAGATGGTTACTACAAGTGGGCCGCCCCCGATACGAGTTCAGTT
>DATDNL010000033.1:0-2297 GCA_036518315.1 Flavisolibacter sp.
TATTAGTGTTTCCTACACCACCGGCTGCCGATTATCCGTCTGCACATGCGAATGCTGGCGGGGCAGGGGCCGAAGTGATTAAAGAATTCTTTGACCTCGGCCTATCCGGCACATCCCACCAGGAGCTTTACGAGCCTCTCACAATCCAGACTAGTTCCCATATTATTCGTGTTAATAGCCGTAACAGGTCGCCAGAAAATGATAACCCACATAGATGCGGGAAAGAGAATTCTCTCTTGCTGCTTACTGGAAAAGGAGAATGAGAAAGTATCCTCGTCAAGTAATAATAGTATTTGGCATCCGCACTCGCGATGTAAGAGTCGGCTTCAGCTATTTGTATGAGAGCCAAGAGCAACAACAAGAATCTAACTTTCGTTTTATATTCATGGCACCCTGTCGTAAAAAGGCGACGTTTATCGAAAGAATTTGATGGCATTTGCTATGAAAGAGACGTTTTTTCAACTCAAATTGCCAAGTTGTTGCGGCATGCCACGATAGATAGGTAAAGCTCGTGGAATGGGAGTTTTTGTTTAAATGAAGTATACTTGTACCCGTTATATTAAGCTGTAATTCCTATGCTATGAAGAAACTGCTGATTATTGTTCTTTGCATGCCCTACATTGGTTGGGCGCAAAACTTCCATTTCGGAGCCCGGCTGGGTTTAGCAGGCTACCAGGGGGACCTGAAAGCTCACTCTATTACGTTTTCCCAAACTCACATTCTTGGATCAATCGGTGTGCAATACGACCTTACGGAACATTTTTCCGCCCGCAGCTATTTGACCCTTACCGGACTGAGAGCCGACGATAAGAAAGGAACCCCTTCCATGCAGGAACGTAATCTTAATTTCAAGACGAAACTGTTTGAATGGGAAGCAACCGCCCAATACGATATTTTCAGTCTTAACGACAAGTGGTGGACACCCTATGTTTTTGCAGGCATTGGCATCTATCATTACAATCCCTGGACAAAAGACAGCGCAGGTAACAAGGTTTATTTAAAACCACTTAGTACAGAAGGCGAAGGTTTTATGCCTGGAGTCAGCAACTATAAGATCACAGGTTTAAGTATACCCGTTGGCTTTGGCTTCAACTACGCCCTGAACGAAGACATGCGCCTCGGCCTTGAGTTTGGATACCGAAAAGTGTTTACCGATTATCTCGATGATGTAAGTACCAATTATGTTGATAAGTCTGCCCTTCTCGCGGCGCGGGGTCAGATAGCGGTTGACCTGGCATGGCGCGGCGATGAATATAACGGTGCCCCCTATCCTGCTGGAGGAAGAGAGCGGGGTCACGCGAATCAAAAGGACGGTTATTATTTCATTGCAATAACGTATACGGTTCGATATTTCTTCGACAAGTACAAACAGATCGTTGGCCTGCCGTCCGGGCGGAAGGAGAAGAAGGTGGGGTGTCCCGCTAACCGTAGTTATTGAGGCGGAGGTAAGCTTTAAGAATATTATAGATGCCTGGGACCATGAGTTTATGTAAATTTGCAGGCTGCGTTCGAGGGGAAAGGAGAAATATTCAATGAGCAATTCTCAATGAGCAGTTGTCCTTTTTTCGAGAGCACATCCGTCCCACCCTGCGGGCGCCTTCTCTTAAAGTAGAAGGGAAATGGTGCTTCGCGAATCTATTTGGGGGTGTATGGTTTTGACAGCATAGATCTTTGAAGGTGTAAGCATGCAGTGCGTTGGATAATTAGCACTTTAATCTGAATATTCGAACTACAAATGGCAATACTCAGTATGCCATGGCTGCCTAATCAGTGATTTAGCAGTCATTAGGGCCGCCGCGCAGGTTAGCCACTTTCCAGGCGCCGCCGCCGACATCAACCAAACAGTGGATGCTGTCGCGCAACGAAGTGAGCGCGACTTAAGACTATCCTTCTAAGGAAACAATTGGTTAGTTCCGTTCCGGTTGTCTCCCGACAAATAATACGGGAATAAGCATGTAGAAAGCTTTCGAATGTCATGTTTGGACACCGGTTCGATTCCGGTCACCTCCACCTTGTATAGATGCAAGACTCTGCTAAAACCTGCAAATGTTTGATTTGCAGGTTTTTTTGCTTTATAGAAAATGCAAATGGATGCAAAGAAACGAGACATTTTGGTGTACTTTCAGAGACATTTTTGATACACTAATCTAGTTGCTTCCATCTGCTTTGTTCTGCAAATCTGAAATCTGCACCAGTCTGTGAAATTTAATCACCTTAAAAATTTACAGACATGGAATCACTCGAAATCCGATTCAATTACTTTTTACGCACGAGTTACAAAAGCTCAGACGAAAGGC
>DATDNL010000034.1:0-2668 GCA_036518315.1 Flavisolibacter sp.
AGGGCAACAACTTGCCATTTGTTATAAATCTTTTCCTGTTTTAATGATCATATTAAACGGGAAAGGATATGGGTTGGCAATTTTACCTTCTCGCCCGTGTTCTTCATTCCACCATAATTCATTGGCACAAACAGAAGTTCAAATACTTGTTTAAATAGAGCTATGAAATATTTATTGGGAAAGACGTCAAATATGTTTGTGGTTTCCGGTTTGGTAAAAATCGCAGCCGGAATCCTAATTTGTCTGTGGCCGGTAGCCAGCTTTACACCACTCATCTATTTGTTTGGCGTTCCTGCCCTATTGCAGGCGATTGTTTACCTGTCCAGTGCAGTGCAACACCGCCACCGGTATGAGGATTGGAAGATCCTGTTCATACAGGGTGTGATCTACCTTTCGGCCGGGATTGCCGTTGTAGGATACCCGGGTGTGACGCCGGTTTTCCTGATGATCGCCATAGGTGCCACATGGTTGTTAATCGGCATTGTCAATGTGACGATGTCAGTTCAGCTTAACAAAGAATCTCAGAAGGAGGTTGGGCTGCTTTCGTCGGGCCTATTGTCAATCGTCGCCGGTGTATACGTCCTGTCAAACCTTGATCGAGAGGTGTATTTGCTTTTGTGGATACTGGTGATCTACAGCTTCCTGGTAGGAATTCTGAACATCATATTCGGTATTAACGCAAGGGGGTGGCGCCGAATGTATTTTGATGAATATAGAGAGTGACTGGCAAAGAAGTCTTCCAGGGTTGCCTATAAAAACATCTGCAGAAAACCGGTGCAGACAGTTGAAGTCACGTTAGTGGTTATAAAAGACAAAGAAACGTCAGTTACTTAACCGTTAAACCGGCAAGGGAAAGGCCTTCCAAGATCTTCGATCTTAACGCAGGATCCAGTACCATGCGTCCCACGATGCTTTGAATGTTATTGATCTTTTCGAATTCGCCAGGGCTAACAGGGATCTTGCTTTTATGAATTTGTCCATTCAACGATATCCGGATCAATAGGAATAAGGCTGTTTGAACGGGGCCCAATCGGTCGAGCCAGCGCAGGCTTTCTTCGTAATCTCCTTTGTTGAAATAGTAGAGACAGTATCCAAATTTTGCTGCACCGGGAACCGTGGGGCTGAGGTGTTTGGTTTCGTTAAGCCATCTTAAACCCTCTGCATATTCGCCCTGGCAAACATAGGCGAGCGCCATGAGCGCGATCACACTGGTAGCTTTTGGGTTGAGCCTGATACACCGTTCAATTAGCTCGAGACTTTTCTCCTTCTTACCCGACAATTGCAAGGCCCAGGCCATCGCTTGTAGTGCGTGCTGGCAGTTTGGATCAGAATGTACAGCGGTAATAGAAAGGTCTAAAGACCTTTCAAGAAGAGCTTCATCGTTCTCTTTTTTTGTACAGTAACCATACATGTACATGCTTGCCAGTAAAGACAAGGCAAGCGCATTGTGCGGGTCTACGGCTACAGCTTTTTCAAGAACAGTTATTGTCGTTGAATATTTCTCATTTTCAAATTCTGACGTATAGTCGAAATAGCTGAAGACAGCCTCTTTCACATCGAAATTCTGATCGACCCTCGCAGCCGACCGTATTTGATCGTTGACTATCACACCGTGATCACCCGCAACCACATCTAAGATCTCGGTAGTTATCTCTTCCTGTACCTCGAAAATGTTCTCGACAGTGAGCTGTTTAGTATAGGTGTCAGCAAAAATGATTTGCCCGTTCCCGACTTTTATAAGTTGAACATTCAGTCGAATCAGGTCATTTATAAAACGAACACTGCCGGTCAAAGCGTAATCAATATTCAGCAACTTTTTCATCTGCTGTAGGTCATGCAGGTCGATTTCGTATTTGTCGATTGAGTAGTAGGAAATGACAGAGATGTTTTGAAACCTCGCGAAGTCTGTGCTTAGCTGTTCGCCGATACCTTTTACGAAGAAGTCCTTCGAGTTGTCGGAACTTAAATTGTGAAAGGGGAGGACAGCTAAGATCGGCTTAGGGCCCTGTTGCGGAATAGCTGCCTTTGTCTTTTCGTCTTGTTCAGGAGTATTGGAAGTTACAACCGTCTTATGCCTTGTGTTCGTCAAACGATTTTCAAAGACAGGAATATAAGTGCCCTTCGGAATATCAATATGGACAGTATCGTCGCGGCCAGGCCCTGAGTAATAATCCTGGAGTATCTTTCTGAGGCGGCCGGCATGAATGCGGACGCTTGCGTCGAGTTGAGGGTTGAAATCTTTGGGTTTTCCCAAAGCCTTCACGCCAATTGTATACTCTTTAATCTCTTCGTCCCTTCCAGAAAGTTTCTTTTCCACCACAAATTCAAGAAAACGGGAGAGAAGGGGGGAGTTTTTTATTTCCTCGTAGTTTAACAACAGATGCAATTCTTTGCCAACCATAGATTGTGCCTTAATCCGCTCCTAATCTCAAAACTAAAGGGTGCTGTTAGAGGTCTCTGCAATGTCAGTCATTGAATTCACCCACCGTACAACTCACTTGTAAAATTTACGAGTGGGGAAAACGGCAGTTGACCAGATGGAAATCGAACAATCAAGGATTAGTCTTGGGAAGGGTAGCAGAACAAAGCGCTGTAAGATCAGTCCAGCAAACCGTATTTAACGTCGGTTAAACTGACGTTATACGAAGTTAGTTCAAAATACCAATGC
>DATDNL010000035.1:0-2599 GCA_036518315.1 Flavisolibacter sp.
CAGTGGGCAGGTTTGTATGAAAGTGGTCGACAAAAATTATATGTTAACCGGGGGTATGGGTTTATTGGTTATCCGGGACGTGTCGGTATTTTGCCCGAAATCACGCTGTTTGAGCTGACTTAAGCCAATAAAATCATGATAAGGGCGTTAAGATTTAAACCTTTATTCATGAGTATCGTCTTAAGGGCTCCTGCGTCCTGTTGAAAGCCGAAATTATCTGTATGACCGGAAAAATGCGTTTGGTGTTATTGATTGGCCTTTTTATGGCGCTGGGTTCTTCAGCTCAAAAGCCGACGAAGCAGCCAGCTATTGACACTAGTTTCTCAGATATTAACTATGACGACCTTTTTAATGAACTGGATCTTTTACTTGACTCCCTGACCGAGCCAAGGAACTTTGGTTTGTTCAACATCGCTGCCGGTTACAATTGGTTTAGTTCCGAGTCGAAAGAAACCTACTCGATACAGTCAAGGAAACGGTTTACTCTTTTGCCAACATTGTCTTATTTCTTCAAGAATGGTTTGGGAGTTAGCGCGAGTTCGGTAATAGTGAACGATGGCGAAAAGATCAATCCGTACCAGTTTAATGTGACGGGATCGTATGACTACATCAAGAACAGTAAGTTCCTTACCGGGGTTTCGTTGACCCATTTCTTTACGAAGGACTCGTTGCCTTTTTATACATCCCCTCTGAAAAACGCACTCTATTCGTATTTCACTTACCGGGCTTTCTGGCTTAAGCCTTCCGTTGCAGTCAGCTATGGTTGGGGCAGCAGGAGCGCCTACCAGGAAAGGGAAGAATATATTACTACGCTGAGACTGCAGACAAGTGGATTCACCAGGATCAACACACGGGAAAGTATAAACGATTTAAATTTAATCGGTTCTGTTCGACATGATTTTTACTGGCTGGATGTTTTTGGTAAACGAGACTATATACGGTTTACCCCGCAATTGGTGTTTGTAAGCGGTACGCAAAAGTTTGGCTTCAACCAGACCAGCAGTACCTATGCCACACTTCCAAGAACGGGGGCGAATGTATTATACAATACAGACAACGTGGCTCTTGATGACCAGTTGTATTTTCAACCACTTTCCTTGTCGACTTATTTAAAGGCTGAGTACTCGGTTGGAAAATTTTTCTTCCAACCTCAACTAATATTCGATTATTATTTTCCTGCTGATAATAACAAATTAACGACCGCAGTGGTGTTCAATACAGGCGTTATATTTTAGTTGTTTTTCCTTTATTTAACACCGTTGCATTTTCAATGGCATTAAACTTGGATTCAATTTCCTAACAACAAAAATTCATGGTCATGAAAACTAAACTATCAGTTCTTTTAGCACTTGTGTTTTTTACACAGGCTGCAATGGCTCAATTTCATCTCGGGGTTAAGGGCGGGGTCAATATCACAAAGGTCAATGGTGAGGCATTCAGGGACGAATTCAGGTACGGTTATCATTTGGGAGGCTTTGCGGAATTAGGATTAGGGGGTAACCTGGGCATTCAGCCCGAAGTTTTATGGAGCCAGTACCAGACAAGAGTTGATAGTTCCTTTTCTGATGTGTACCAGAACTCCTTGAAGATTTCGAATTACAAGGATGTAAAACTTAATTATCTTACCATTCCTCTTTTATTGAACTATAAACTAGGAAGCCTTTTGAGCCTGCAGGCGGGTCCTCAATTCGGTATTCTTTTGGATCAAAGCAAGAACCTGGTTCAAAACGGGCAGTCCGCTTTCAAGAATGGCGATTTCTCAATGGTGGGCGGCGCACAAATCCATATCAGTAAAATCCGGTTGCAGGGTCGGTATTTCGTTGGGCTCAATAATATCAGCGATATCAGTAATCAGAATAAATGGAACAACCAGGGATTTCAATTGTCTCTTGGTTTAGCACTGTAACTTTTAAAGGAATTTAGTTTTTAGCTGTCCCGGAACCTACCGGGGCAGCTTTTTTTTTATTACCTGACAGTTAGACATTTACAAGGCAATGGCACCAATATTGAGACTGGAGCAAAACCTGATGTAGATTTGTAAATTGTTTATTTAAAATAGCTTAGAGTGAATTTTAATTTGAAGCCTGAGGAAGAGCTGGATTTTATTCCGATTATTCCATTGAATGAAAGCGACGCAGAGTCAAATGAGAAGATTGATATTCCAAAAGATATAGCACTACTTCCCTTACGCAATACGGTTCTTTTTCCGGGTGTGGTATTACCCATAACAGTTGGCCGCGATAAGAGTATTAAAGCCGTCAACGATTCGTATAAGGGCAGCAAGTTGATTGGTGTCGTTGCGCAGAAGGACAGCAACGTGGAAGACCCTTCCCCAAAAGACCTTGAGAATATTGGAACCATTGCCAAGATCGTCAAGCAGATCAAGATGCCTGACGGTGGTACCACGATTATTATACAGGGTAAAAACAGGTTTGCCATAAAGAATGTGCTTGCCGAAGAGCCGTACTTCAAAGCGGAGGTGGAATTGGTTGAAGAGGAAGAGCCGCCAAAGGATCCGAATTTCGATGCTTACGTTTCCAATATTAAGGACCTGGCTACTGAGATCATCCAGCTTTCGCCGAACATTCCCAGTGAAGCT
>DATDNL010000036.1:0-4427 GCA_036518315.1 Flavisolibacter sp.
AGCTAAGATCAAGATGTCTCCATACGCATGCACCGGCGCAAAATTCTGGGTGCCGCTGGAATCCTGAGGGTGTGTTCCATTCAGGTAAAACCAGAAGCCAATTTGGGCGTCCCCGTTATTGCTGGTTCTGTCACCGGCAAAATACAGGGTATTACCAATGATTACAACGGCAGCGTTGGCGATATCATTTTTGGCCTTGGTCTGTCCGTAAACCCATGTGTTGTCCGAGGTCTGGTTAAAGTCCTTAGACCCTTGCGTAAATGAAGTGTCAAGAACACCATTTCCATAGGGATCGCGTTGGTAAGACAAAATATACCCATGTCCAGCAAGGTTCGAACTGTTCCAATCGCAGGGACTACCGTCAATTTGAATTTGACCAGCAGTAACCGGAAGACATGTAGTACATGTTTGCGCAGACACCGTCTGCGAAATGACAAATAGCAAGAATAGTGTCAACATTGTTGTGACACCTCTTGCCCAACGTGTTCGCCCTCGGGGGACGCCACGGTTACATCGGGTAGATGTTCTCATAATCGTTGTGTTTTTTGTTTGAAGATTTTATTGATACGGCTTAACAATACTGGACACTGTTTTGGTTTTGCGGATTAGGACTGCTTTGGGAGGTATTTATATAGGAGGAGATTTGCCATAGGTAAACCAATGGAATAAGGTGCTGATAAAGAAGCAATATTCTTTCAAAGCTTTAGTCATGCAGGAGCATGCGTTATTACAGAATAATTAAACTGAATTGTGGCTTAACAATAAAGGATTGAGCGGGCTACTGCATAGGATGGGAAAGGCGATTACAATAGGTTAAGCGAGAATGCATAGGGAGATACGTTTACAGGGGGTCAGGATGAAGTCGCCTTTTCTAGATGAATCGGTAACGGTCTTTTTAAAATGCCAGTCTTAAGCTGAGGAGTTTATCTTCAAGAGGTAGGGAAAAACGCTTAGTCCATAACAAATGTATCGAAATAGATTCCACATATCAAAATATTTCTTTCATCATCTTAGAAAATTTTTTCTATTGTTGAATCCCCTGATGTCATTAAACCTACACATGAGTTCGGGATAATATATGGAGTCGGGTTTATCAGATTAACAGCTCATCCGTAAGGGTATCCAATTCAACTGCCGCCCAACCCTTTTTTGCTCCGCGCTGCAATAATTTTCGTAAGTTCCCTACACTAAAACCTTCTAGTTATGAGGAAACTTGCTCTTTTGCCAGGATGCCTTTTTTCTGCAATTTCTTTGTTCGCGCAGATCGATGCAGGCCTCTTCCGGTTCCCCGATATTTCAAAAGACCAGATCGTCTTCACATATGCCAATGATCTTTGGCTGGTACCAAAAGAAGGTGGAACGGCCATAAAGTTGAGTTCCCCGGCGGGCGTAGAAAGCTTTCCCAAATTCTCGCCGGATGGAAAGAGTATTGCTTTTACCGGCAACTACGATGGCAACAGTGATGTATACGTGCTGCCAACTGCCGGTGGCGTTCCTGTGCGTCTAACTGCGCATGGCTATCCCGACAGAGTGGTTGACTGGACTACTGATGGCAAGAAAGTCTTGTTTGCTTCCTCGAGAGAAAGTGGCAAGGCGAGGTTCAACCAGTTTTTTACAGTGTCTGCAGGCGGCGGCCCTGCTGAGAAATTACCGGTTGCCTACGGCGAATTCGGGTCCTACTCTCCCGATGGTAAAGAGCTGGCATTGGTCTTTCGTACGCAGGTAGGCCGCAACTGGAAACGCTATCGTGGCGGATGGAAGGCGGACATCCATATTTTCAATCTCCAGACTCAAAGCGATCAGAATCTTTCTCAACCAGAAGAGGCAGGCAGCGAGTTTCCGATGTGGATCGGCAACTCTATCTATTTCCTTTCCGACCGCGGACCCGAGTTAAGAATGAATCTATGGAAATACGATCTCACCTCCAAAAAATATGAACAGCTTACAAAGTTTACAGATTATGATGTCAACTTCCCTTCCAATGGACCGGACGACATCGTATTCGAAGCTGGAGGGAATTTGTACACCTACAATATATCGACACAGAAACAGAAGGAAGTAAAGATAAACCTCGTTACTGACCGTGCGATGGTGAAACCTAAGATCGGTTCAGCGGAAAAGGTTATACAGTATGCCAGCATAAGTCCCGATGGCAACCGAGTTTTGTTCCAGGCAAGAGGCGATATCTTCTCAGTGCCCGCAGAAAATGGATATGTAAAAGACCTTACAAGAACTTCTGGTGCGGCTGAACGTTATCCCATGTGGTCACCCGATGGGAAGTCTATTGCCTACTGGAGCGATGCTTCAGGGGAATATGAATTGTACGTGATGCAGGCCGACAAAGAAGGTTCGGCAAAAAAACTCACGAACTATGGGGCGGGCTATCGTTACGATGCAGCGTGGTCACCGGACAGCAAGAAACTTTCATTCATTGACAAGGCGATGCGCATACAGGTCTATGATCTCACTACCGGGGAAACAACTACCATAGATAAAGCTTTACGGTGGACGCATGGGGACCTCGAAGGCTTTTCCAGCAGTTGGTCACCCGACAGTCGCTGGCTTGCTTACTCGCGTGATCTCGAAAACTCTCACGATGCCATCTTCATTTACGACCACACCACAAAGAAGAGCAAGCAAGTGACCAGTGGTTTCTATAGTTGCAGCCAGCCGGTCTTTGATCCTGAAGGAAAATATCTTTACCTACTCACTAACCAAAACTTCAATCCTTTATACAGTGATGTCGATAACACATTTGCCTATCCGAATACGGGCGGTGTGGCTGCCGTTGCCTTGAAAAAAACCACACCTTCGCTTCTTGCTCCGAAGAATGACGCAGTTGCCATTACAGAAGGCGAAGTAAAACCCGACGCAGCAACACAAAATAAAAAAGAGAAAAAAGATTCTGCTGCGCTCACCAAAAAACCCGATACCAAATCAGTAGATATCGACTTAGAGGGTTTCGAAGAAAGAATGTCCCTTCTTCCTATTTCAGCGGGCAACTACAGGAGCCTCGAAGCGGGCAAGGGAAAGATCTTTTACCTGCGTGTGCCAAATACCGGCAACACGGGGGCCAAAAACAGCATCAAATACTTCGACATCGATAAACGCGAGGAAAAGACTGTTCTCGACGAGGCCGACTTTTACGTGATGGCCTACAACAAACAAAAGATGTTGGTGGGTCGCCAGGGAAGCTTTGCTGTTATCAATGCTGCCGAAGGAGCTAAGTTTGAGAAACCACTCCGCATCGCCGAAATGCAAATGATGGTGAACCCTGTGGAAGAGTGGAAGCAGATCTTCATGGATGCCTGGCGCTTTGAAAGAGACTATTTCTACGATGCCAGGATGCACGGCGTCGACTGGAATGCTACCAAGGATCGCTACCTGAAGATGCTTGATGGTGCGCTCACCCGTGAAGAAGCTGACTTTGTAATTGGTGAAATGATCGGTGAGCTGAATGCTTCGCATACTTATCACGGTGGCGGCGATATCGAAGTGCCAAAAACTCAGAACGTAGGCTACCTGGGCGTCGACTGGAACGCTGAAGGTGATTCTTACAAGATCAAGAGGATTCTTCATGGTGCTTCCTGGGACGCGGAAGCCCGCTCACCTTTCGACATGTCGGGAGTGAACGTTAAAGAAGGCGATTACATTCTCGCTGTCAACGGCATTCCCTTGACGACGGCCACTGACCCTTTCATCGCTTTCCAGGGGTTCGCTAATAAAACCATCGAGATTACTTACAACACTTCGCCTTCCTGGACCGGTGCCAAGACTGCTATTGTAAAAGCTATGGCAGATGAATACCGTTTGCGCAACCTGGCGTGGATCGAGGACATGCGAAAAAAGGTAGATGAGGAAACTAATGGCGATGTTGGATACATTTATGTTCCCAGTACTGGTATTGATGGACAAAACGAACTATTGCGGCAATTCAGTGCTCAATGGAATAAGAAGGCATTAATAATAGACGAACGCTTCAACGATGGCGGGCAGATCCCTGACCGTTTTATTGAAATGCTTAACCGTCAGCCGCTCGCTTTCTGGGCAGTGCGCGATGGCGAAACCTGGTCCTGGCCTCCATTCGCTCACTTCGGGCCAAAGGTCATGCTCATTAATGGATGGAGCGGATCAGGCGGTGATGCCTTCCCCGATTTCTTCCGCAAGCGGAATCTCGGACCATTGATCGGTCAACGTACATGGGGAGGATTGATCGGCATAAGTGGAGTGCCGCCCCTAATCGATGGTGGACAGGTTACCGTTCCTACGTTCCGTATGTATAATCCTGATGGTACCTGGTTTAAAGAAGGTCACGGTGTCGATCCCGATATTGTTGTGCCTGAAGATTTGGGAATGATGGCGAAAGGTATAGACCCTCAATTGCAAAGGGCAATTACTGAAATAAAGAATGAATTGAAGACAAAAGC
>DATDNL010000037.1:0-2316 GCA_036518315.1 Flavisolibacter sp.
AAATAACCGCGACTTACGAAGAATGGGATGTTTAAACGACTCGGTGTAGGTGCAGGAGCCATGTAATTGTGCAGACCATCACTCAACCTCTCATAGAAATAAATAATCATCGGGTATTTCTTCGCCGGATCGAAATCTCCAGGTTTGTATAAAATACCCGTGGCATCTTTCCCATTAAACGCTTTCCAATGATAGAGTTCTGCAGTGCCCCAGTTGTATTGAGATTGTTGAGGGTTGAGAGACGTAAGTTGTGTGGCAGGCCATGCGCCCACATGCCAACCCTTCGTTGTGTCTTTAGTATTGGGAGTCGCAGAGAACAAGTTGGGAGACTCCATGTAAGACTCACTCGAGTAGAGAACTGCGTCCGCATCCTTTGCTTTCGAAAGACTGTTATAAGCATGCCCTCCGAAATACGTGATGAAGTCAACAGAATTGTAGCGCCCTGTTCTTCCTTCTCGTAAAACGACAAGATTCGAAGACTTGTTTGTTTCCGAAAACAACCGGAAGTATAATGGTTGGTTCCACCTGATATAGCGCTCTTCCGGGTCCGTCTTCAAATACCTATATACGGTCTTGTCTTTTCGACCGCTTATGAAATTAAGCATGCCGGCCTGGTCTTTTCCATTAGGATCCACTTTCCACACATCATACCTGTCATAGATGTACACAGCCGAATCGCCCTGGTGCCAGCCCATGATGCCGTACGGATTCGGGTCATCGGGCATATCAAACTGCTCATCATACAATGGAACTTTGATCTTAGCAGTGATGTTTGTTAGAGTCTTCTTCTCTGCGTTCCATGAAAAATAATTTCTCGCCTTATTGTCGTAAAGAAGAATGTATCTCCCTGTCGAAGAAGGGTATACCTGCCCATCATGATTCTTCCTGACCAAAGTTCTCTCACCGGTGTTCACGTTTATCGCATAGATGTCTTTCTTTGTATTACCCGCCCATTGCGCCTCTACCCTTCTGCCGGTGTCGGTTATAGCAAGGAAATAATCACCGTCGCCTTCATTGGTAGGTAACACCGTTGGCAGTCCTTCAGAACCAATTTGTTTTATTTTGCCAGAACCGAAATCATAAACGGCGAGATAGTTTCTTTTCACATCAACCGCCAGGCGATTTAGCTGTTGCGTCTGCAGATAGTCGTCCTTGTAGTTCCACACATCCACCTTTACAAGATCAATATCGACTAACGATGTATCCTTTGGTGGTTGAATCGGCGCCGTGCCAAAAAGCAAACGGTTTCCTGTTTTGCTAAAGGCCAGCGTTCCATTTTCACTTACGGTGTATCCCAGCTGCATTCCAATAGAATGTTTGTTAACTAATACCATCGCGCTATCGGAACCGGTACGATATAGATACAAGTCGTAGAACCTTTGCAGGGCTTTCCGGTTCGTATCTCTTTCCGCCAGGAATGCAAGCTTTGTTCCATCTTCAGTAAAAGCGAAGCTCCTGAAGTCGTTTCCATTTTTTAGGACAGTATCCAACACTTTCTTTTTAAGATCATACAGGATGACAGCATTTGCACTCGAACTATCCCTTGCCGACTTAAGGATCCGCATGACCAGCTTTTGTCCGTCCGCGTTGAAAGAATAGTCGGCGACGTTCCTAAATGTTTTCTCTTCTCCACCAAGCAAATTGTACAAAACGAGATCGCTGCCTTCGACTGTCGGCGCACTTGTTGCCGGATCTTCGTCTGCGTCCGGTCCATCCTTACTGCCCGATTTCGTATTCTTCAGTTGTGTCACCAGGAAGGTCAAGGAGTCAATTGTTTTCTTTAGACTGTCTACTGTTTTTTGTGTAGGTGCAATTGATTGCTTTGACGGGGAAATCTCTTTTTGGTAAGCGACCCAGCCGTATGCTTTTTCCGGCGTTTTGAAAGACCGGACTTTGGCCATTTTGAAAACACTGTCTTTACCTAGTTCAACAATGCCTATCGAATCCTTAGGCATTTCCTCCGGCTTCTTCTTCTTGATCCGGGCCTCACGCGTGTCCTTGTACGTGGGCTTGATTTTGAAGATGGCGAACCGGCTGTCTTCTGTGATAACGGCATTATACCCCCGGGGGATTTGCTTTTTATAATGGCTGCCATCGACCGATTGAATAAAAAGGTCCGCATCACCCTCCTGCGGAGTGACCGTGTACACCACCCACTTACCATTGTTCGAGATCATCCTTTCACCAATGCTTTGCCAGCCATCATAAACCGTATGATCCAGTGGCTTCTTCTGTGCAATAACAAGCAGTGGAGAAAGTACAAGAAGAAAAAAGAAACGCTTCATATTGTTGGACTTGAAAAAACTAAATTAGGGG
>DATDNL010000038.1:0-2757 GCA_036518315.1 Flavisolibacter sp.
CGTTACTTCCTCCAAATGACTTCAAACCCCTAATGTTCATATCCATGGAGCTGCCCGGTTCTCCTCCGGCATTTGAAACCGTAATGTTGAGATTTGGAACCAGGCCCTGTAATGCCTGCTGTGTATTTGCTACGGGTCGTGACTCGATATCTTTGGCAGAAACGACCGAGATTGCACCTGTTAAATCCACCTTTTTCCGTGTGCCATATCCGACGACGACTACTTCATTTAATGCATTCGGCTTCGAAGGGTTGAGAGTAATGATAAGTTGATTCGAATTTCCGGCGACAGACACGGTCCGTGTCTCATATCCAACATAAGAGACGAGGAACACACTACTACCCGGCGGAGCCGTTAATTCGAAACGGCCCCCATCCCTGGAGACAGTGCTTGTATTCGTACTTCGAATGGTGATTGTTGCACCATCCAATGGCAGGTTGCTGTTGGCGTCCTGCACAATACCAGTGATTCTTCTTTGCGCATAACCTGAGGCTGCCAGGAGAAAGATAGAACAGAGCGCAAATCCGACCTTCAGCAGTAGTGACTTTCTCATAATGATGTGTTTAGTTGTTTCGTGACTTTAACTAAATTATTTTGTTACTTCGAAAGTTTTTCCGTATTGGTAAAAATGGGTAAGAAGAGGAAAAAATCTGTTTATAACTTCAGTCCTACTGAAGCGAACTTGCGTAGAAAACAAATTGCAACCGTCAATTGACGACCATCATCAACACACCGTGTAACTGATTTCAGGAATAAAGACTGTTGAAAACCACCAGATCGAAAGACTATTTGGATAAATTCAGTAAAGTATTGAATAAAAATTGAAGCTTTTAGACGTATCCTTTGACCTACCTTGACTTCCGTACAAAACTGTGAACGAGGTTTCGCATAAAAATGATTTTCACCCGGAGACAATAGTTGGAAATAGCGACTATCGGTCGCGAAATGATGAACGATTTGAAAATATCATCGTCAAAAAAGCAACGAAGGGCCAAAAGAAGAGAAAAGCCAACTGGCTCTTCATCCTTATCGGCATAACCAATGACGATTACTAACGCTGTACTGACAAATGCGCCAGACCCTGTACATTAAAAAAAGACACCTGTTCGTCAACATGAAGGGGCTAATCATTACATTGATCGTAATAACGGTATACTCATCTTGCATACTACTGGTGGAACGATGCACACCGAACCGTCAAAACACGACCGCTCTCCCTCTCCTGGCAACCACAACACCGGTAATGGAGCCTGCAAGAACTGCAACCCTACAGCCATACGAATCGAAGCCGCAGATTTGTTTATTACTATGCCGGTCACGCAGATACTATCAGCATATATCGAAAGCTTTGAAACGTCCGAACACAACCTGGGAAAATACATCTTATACCAAACAGATTTTGCTTCAGGAGAAGCAATCATAGCAGATTACTATTTAAAACTATCATGAGAAAGCCTAAACCAAACGCGCTCCTCCTGCTACCGGTTATTATGTCCGCTGTTCTTCTGTCGTTCATAACTAAACACTACAGCGGAAGCGTCTTTAGAAATAAGAACAAACGACCAAACATAATACTAATTATCACGGACGATCAAAGATGGGACGCTGTGGGTGCGATGGGAAATTCAATCATTGAAACACCAAACATGGATAGGTTGGCATCGCAGGGAATTTTATTTCGAAACGCATACGTCACCACCTCGATTTGTTGTGTAAGCCGGGCAAGCATATTAACCGGTCAATACGAGTCAAAGCACCACATTCATAACTTTCGTACTGACCTGGACGCTGGTTCACTGGAAAACTCCTATCCTGCTTTATTGAAACATGCCGGATACACAATGGCCTTTATCGGAAAGTTCGGGATCGGAACACACCCTCCCCGACAATTTTTTGATTTCTGGGTAAACACGGAGGAAGGCGGCCGAATGCAACCCAACTATGTTACAACAGACGAAAACGGGAAGAAGATTCACGATACCGACACTTTAGGCCATGCCATTGAAAAGTTTTTGGATCGCTTTGGCAATAAGAATCCGTTTTGCCTCTCGGTAAGTTTCAAGGCGCCGCACGAACAGGACGGCAATCCTCCCACATACGTCATTCAACCCCGGTACAAAGACTATTATAAAAATGTAACAATTCCGGAACCCGTAACCGCCGACCCAAAGTACTGGGATCGGTTTCCTAATTTTTTTCGAACAGACAGCAACTTTGCCAGAGCCCGTTGGAAAGGACTATTTGGAACGCCGGAGTTGTTTCAGCAAAACGTAAAAAATTACTATCGTCTAATAACGGGAGTAGATGACGTGATAGGACAAATGAAAAACAAGCTGGATGAATTAGGCATCGGCCAAAACACAATTATAATAGTAATGGGAGACAACGGAATGCTTTTGGGCGAACATGGCATAGAAGGCAAGTGGTATGGTTACGAAGAATCCATCCGGATTCCACTCCTCATTTACGATCCGCTTCTGCCCGATAAGATAAAACAACATAAAGCTTCGCAAATGGCCCTGAACATTGATATAGCTCCCACCATTCTGGCTATGGCAGGAGTTCCTGTTCCAAAAACGATGCAGGGAATTGACCTCATTAGTGTTCTTGAAAACAAGACGCCCGAACGAAAAGATTTTTTTTACCAGTATTATTTTTTAGGCGGTGCGGAGTTACCGCGGGAAGAAGGAGTTGTGACAAAAGATTTTAAGTACATGAACTACATCGAACACAATTATGAAGAGCTGTTTGATATAG
>DATDNL010000039.1:0-7004 GCA_036518315.1 Flavisolibacter sp.
AAGACCTACTGGAACTCGGAGACTGATGAGATACTTGGAGACAAAACGGTAGAAGGCGTTCGCATCAGGAACAACAAGACAGGGGAGAAGACCGAGATTCCTGTGAGAGGTTTTTTTGTTGCTATTGGTCACACTCCGAACTCAGAAATATTCAAGGGAGTAATTGACATGGATGAAGCAGGTTACATCAAAACCATACCGGGTACAGCAAAGACAAACCTGGAAGGTGTGTTTGCCGCAGGAGATGTGCAGGATAAAATCTACAGGCAGGCCGTAACAGCAGCCGGTAGTGGCTGCATGGCTGCACTTGACGCTGAACGATATTTGTCGGAAAAGGGGTTTCATTAATCTGCAATAATCAGCTTTCTTTTAAATTATTTTTATTGCCCGGGCATTTTACCATAGAACTGAATTCCATCCGTTTCTTTGCAGACCATGGCATGTATGAGGAAGAAAAACGGGTAGGTAACGAGTTTGAAGTGGACGTTTCGATTGCATGTAAATCACCCAACCAACTTGTTACTTCAATCGAACAAACCGTCGACTACGCGGAAGTATATCGGATATTGCAGGAAGAGTTTGCCAAACGCCAGTTCTTCATTGAGACTGTGGCTATGAAAGTCGCGGATAAACTACAGCAACATTTTCCAGATATTGAGAATGTGCGGATTGCTATTCGAAAGTTAAATCCTCCTATAACTAATTTCTCAGGATCAGTTGGAATCGTTTACAGTAAAAGCTTCGAACAGTAATTAAGTAACTGTTTTGACTATTCACCACTCACCATCTAAATCACGGTCTGCTTCCATCTCTGGCTCTTCATATAAAGATAGGAGAGCGAGAACAGCAGTGTCCAGTATAGAACTTCGGAAAGCCATCCCCAGATAATTGGCATGTGTTTCACCTCTAGCACTACGAAAACGTAGACACAATAAAAAACAAGGGTACTCACTTCGACAAGGAAAGTAACACGGCTGTTTCCTGTACCCGTGACTGCGTTTAGCCAAATTGTTCCAATAGACAGGAACAGAGTTACAAAACCGATTAACCGTAGTACCGGTATCCCTTCGTTTACAAAGGCTATGTCGTTTGGACGGAAAAGCGACAAGTAGAGGCCTGGAAAGAGATTTAGCAAAAGGCAAACTATTATAGCGAGGCCCAGGCTGAGCCTGGATATCCTCCACATCAATCGAAGCACCTCATCCCGTCTTCCCTGGCCGATGACATTACTAACCATACTATTGGTAGTAGCAGCCAGCGACCAAAAACAGGTGCCGAAGAAACCAAAGACTGTCCTCATCGCTGTGGAAATAGCCAACCCTGTTTGTGATGCATTTCTTGCCACCAGCATATAAAAAAAGAACCACGCTAAAATACTCGTGGCATGTTGAAAAGCTAACGGCCCCGATATTTTGGCGATCAATCTTGCGGTATTCCTTTCGAAGCGAAGTCTATTGAAGAGCGAAAACTTTTGCGCAATTCCTTTCTTACTTATCACCCAAAAGATCACGACCATCCCGGTAAATTCGGCTATGATCGAGGCAACGGCGGCCCCGTTGAAGCCCATAGCAGGGAAGCCCATCTTTCCAAAGATCAGGCTGTAGTCGAAAAAGATGTTGGCGATGGCTTCAGCCAATGTTCCAATGATTAGATACTTGCTTTGGTTAATACCGACCAGTAGCGCATTCCTTAGCTGATAAACGTATAAAAAGGGAAGCCCCCATATCCGTATCCTCAAAAAACCTATTGCCTTATTGGCTTGTTCAGCAGAAAGAAAGGCCTTCAGCACAGGTGGAGTTACAATTTCAGTGACCAGGATTCCGACAGCGGCGACAATGGAAGCAATGATAATTGCCTGTGTGAATATTTTGCCGATTTCCCCAGGGCGGTTCTCCCCGGCCCTCCTCGAAATCAATGTTTGGAGACCGTTATTGAGTCCGAAGCCGACACCAGCGAACACAAGGTAGTAGACGCCCGTTATTGCAGCGGCAGCCAGTGATTCTTCACTGTGATGACCGAGGAATATGCTGTTGGTTATTAGGTTGATTTGTGGTACAAACAAAGCCAGTGCTATAGGAGCCGCGATCTTTATTACCTGTTTATAAGACGTATCTACCTGTAGGCTGACAGACATTTTATATTCACAATTTGGAGCACGAATTACACCAATTATTGTCAATTAACAATGAACCAAGGCAACCATAATCGCTATATTTATAGCCGATCCGAGGAAGTTCCTTTAATCCTTTTACTTTGCAAAAAACAAAAACGGTTTGAAGACGGTTTTTACCATAGGAAATGATCATCAGGACTGCGACACCTTGCTCCTCGAAATAGGTGAAGATTTTTGCTGCCATGCTTTGATGAGAGGGAGCGAAAGAAGATTTGAACGAATTCAGTATAGCACCTTCGATACTTTTGAGGCAGGAGCAAGATTATCGGAAATTCTTTCGGAGATAGTGACAAAAAGTTGTGAGAAAGTGGTGGTGTGCTCTGCCTATCCCGAGTGTCTGCTCACACCCCGCCAGGGCCATAAAAATGACTATATACTGCTTAATGTTTTGTATGACTTACCTTCTCAGAAGTTTCTGAAGGATGAAATTCCAGAATGGCAGATGTGTGTAACTTATTCCGTTCCACTTTCCGTCTTCAACCCCGTAAAAGAAAAGTTTCGGTTTCCTGAATTTGTTCATGCCTACACGCCTTCCTTAAAAGTGTTCAATGGATTCAACTCTGCCAACCAGGTTGACCTTCATTTCGGAATCCAACATTTTAGGGTAATAGTGAAGAAGGATAATCATATTCAACTGGCCCAGACGTATTCTTATAAAAACCCTTTGGATGTGGTTTACTATCTTCTTAAAATCTGCTATGAGGTTGGCTTAGAGCAGTCAGAAGTTACAATTGTATTGTCCGGTTTGATTGATGAAGATTCCGCTATGTTTTCAGAATTGCGCAGTTATTTTCTGAACCTTCATTTTGCAGAAGCTCCCTCTTATTTAATACCGGAGAATGACTATCCCCCGCATTATTTTACCTCACTTTACAACCTTGCCGCATGCGTATCATAAGCGGTTCAATGGGCGGAAGACGAATTAGTCCGCCTACGAAAATGCCATATACCCGGCCAACGACCGATATTGCGAAAGAAGGTCTGTTCAATATATTGCAAAACCAATTGGATTTTGAATCCTTAAAAACTCTCGATCTCTTTGGAGGCACGGGCAGTATTAGTTACGAACTGGCATCTCGTGGTGTTCCTGATCTTACCATTGTTGAAAAGGACCAGCAGATGTTTTCCTTTATAAAGAAAACCGCGGAAGTATTGGGCCTGCAAAACTTTAAGGTCGTTAAATCTGACGTTTTCAGGTTTATTGAACAATGCGGTGAAACGTTCGACTTCATTTTCGCAGGACCGCCTTATGCGCTTCAGACTATTGACGACTTGCCCCGGCTGGTTTTTGAAAAGCAACTACTGAATAAAGGAGGATGGTTTATTCTCGAACATACACCGAGAAACAATTATGAGAGCGTTCCATATTTTAGATCAGCGCGGAATTATGGCACCACAGTTTTTTCCATTTTTGTTAATGAAAGCAATTAGAACTATGGGCAGTGCAATAAGGTTCCAATGGCCTTGGTGTTCGATCTCTCCCTTTATCCCTCTTAACGATTAATTGTTCCTATAGCCTATGCTTAAAAAGGATGCCCGACATTATTTCAAGGAAAAGCGCAATTCCCTTTCACCGACAGATAAGCAAAAATGGGATGACCTGCTTTTAATTGAATTCCAGGCAATCGATATCCCCTTTATCAATTTCGTTTTTAGTTTCTATCCCATTGAGGAGAATAACGAGATCAATACCTTTCTGATCACTGACTACCTGCACTTTAAAAACCCTAACCTGCAGATTTGCTATCCGAAAACGAATCCAAAAGACGGCAGCATGGACGCCATTCTTTGCAATGCCGATTCCATTTTCGAGGCGAATTCTTATAACATTCCGGAACCATTGGACACGGAGATTGCTGACCCCACTTCGATTGACCTCGTGATTGTTCCTCTGTTGGCGTTTGATCTCACAGGGAATAGGGTAGGCTATGGAAAGGGTTACTTCGATCGTTATCTAAAGCGCTGCCGGGAAGATTGTATTAAGGTTGGGTTCTGCTATTACGAACCCCTTGACTCCATCGATGACGCCAATGAATTTGACGTACCTTTAGATTTTTGTATCACACCGCAACGGACATATGTTTTCTAATTGGTTTTTGAAATCATTCAGGGTTCTCCTTCTTCCTTTTGCAATACTGTTCTGGCTCGCCGTTGTAGTACGCAACTGGCTTTACGACAACAGAATCATTAAGTCCATTTCTTTTGGTCTGCCCCTGATCTGTGTTGGAAACTTATCAGTTGGGGGTACAGGTAAGTCCCCAATGGTGGAATACCTGGTAAAGCATCTAAAAAGCCGTTTCAAGGTGGCAACACTAAGCCGTGGCTACAAGAGAAAAACAAAGGGATATGCATTGGCTTCGCAGGAAAGCACTGCAATTGATATAGGTGATGAGCCTATGCAATTTCACCTGAAGTTTCCTGACATTCCCGTTGCCGTCGGTGAGGAACGTTTGGATGCAATCCCCCAGTTATTACATGACCGCCCCGGAACACAGGCGATCATATTAGACGACGCCTTTCAGCATCGTATCGTCAATGCGGGCCTGAATATTTTGCTTACCGATTACGGCAACCTCTTTACACGGGATTTTTTTCTACCCACGGGCGATTTGCGTGACCAGCGCAAAAGTTATAAAAGAGCCCAGGTTATAATTGTGACAAAATGCAAGCCCGGGTTAACGCAAGATGAAAGAGACAAGATCATAAAGGAGATAAAGCCGCTTGCTCATCAAAAGGTGTTTTTCACCTGTATTTCCTACGGTACGCCATACCATATCACTCGCAGGGAGTTCCGGTTTTTCGATGAGAAGACGGAGGTTCTCCTCGTAACAGGCATCGCTAATCCACGGCCATTGAAGCTTTTTTTAGAACAGAGAGTCGAAACCTATTACCTGGCCTCGTACAGTGACCACCATATTTTTTCCATGGTCGACTGGAAGGATATCCAGAAAAGATTTGAAGCGATGACTGCAGAAAAAAAGATTATCCTTACAACTGAGAAAGATGCCATGCGCCTCCTGAAGTTTAGCCAGGAGATGAATGGCATGCCATTTTATGTGCTACCGATTGAGCATAAGTTCTTGTTTAACCAGGAAAATGAATTCAACGAAGTTGTGATTCAATTCATTCAAAACTTTAAATACCCGGATTGATGGGACGTAAAAATTCAAAGAAACCAGGAAAGAAGAGACAAAGAGATTTTGACGAGTATAAAGGGGTATTGGAGATTACCCGTTCGGGGATGGGATTTGTCGTTGTACCGGGGCTGGAGACCGATATTCTCGTACGCCCGAATGATTTTAATACAGCACTACATGGTGACACAGTGCGTGTAGAAGTGAACCCTGAAAAGACGGGCAGGCGGTTGCAGGGAGTTGTAATTGATGTCCTGGAGCGGAAGCAACTAGAGTTTGTCGGGCGGTTGCAGATGAATAAAGGTTTTGCCTTTGCCATAATAGAAGGAGAGCGGAAGATTCCTGACATATTTATTCCTGCCTCTGGTTTCAATGAAGCCAAGGATAATGACCGGATTGTGGTTCGTATTAAAGAGTGGGAAAAAGATACTGACAAGCGGCCAGTTGGCGAAGTGGTGACCGTGCTCAATGCAGAAGATGCCAATGATATTGCTATGAAGGAGATTCTTTTGGAAAATGGCTTTCCGATTGGTTTCCCCGACGCAGTAATGGAGGAGGCCCAACGGATACCGGATGTCATTTCACAAGAGGAAATTAATAAACGTCGGGACTTCAGGGAGATACTCACCTTCACCATTGACCCACTCGATGCAAAAGATTTTGATGATGCACTTTCGATTCGCGTTTTAAAGAATGGTAACTACGAAATCGGAGTGCACATAGCGGATGTCAGTCATTATGTACAACCTGCAACTGAATTAGACAACGATGCCTATGGAAAGGCAACATCCGTCTACCTTCCTGACAGGGTCAACCCGATGTTACCTGAGCATATTTCAAACTTTTTATGCTCTCTCCGTCCGCACGAGGACAAGCTTACCTTTTCCGCTGTTTTCCAAATGACACCAAAAGGACAAGTAAAGCAGTATTGGTTGGGTAAAACGGTAATCCATTCCAATCATCGATTCACCTATGAGGAAGTACAGGAGATTATAGAGAAAGAGGATGGTTTGTACGTGGACGAAGTCCTCCTACTCAATAGTATTGCACAGCGTCTTCGTAAAAAGCGTTTTGATGCAGGTGCCATCAATTTTTCAAGTACCGAAGTCCGTTTCAAACTGGACGAGAAAGGAAAGCCAATTGGCATCGTTGTTAAAGAGAGCAAAGAAGCGCATCAATTGATTGAGGAATTTATGCTTCTTGCCAACAAATACGTAGCAGAAAATGTCTCCAAAATAGAGGTAAATAAGAAGCCCATCCCTTTTCCTTACCGGGTCCACGATCTTCCCTCAGAGGAAAAGTTATTACCCTTTATGGCCTTTGCCAGGAAGTTTGGACACACGTTCGACACATCTTCACCGGATAAGATAGCCGAATCCTTCAACACGATGTTGAAAGATGTGGAAGGCAAACCGGAGCAACATGTATTGGAGCAATTGGGTATCCGAACCATGGCGAAAGCCGTCTACACAACCGAAAATATTGGTCACTATGGTTTGGGATTTGAGCATTATTGTCACTTCACTTCACCTATCCGCCGCTACCCAGACGTTTTGGTACATAGGGTACTGGAAGAGGTATTGAATAAAGACGTCAAGCTTGATAAAAGGATGGACCAGAAATGTAAACATTGCAGCGAACGTGAACGCGCAGCGATGGATGCGGAAAGAGCGGCCAACAAATACAAGCAGGTGGAA
>DATDNL010000040.1:0-3335 GCA_036518315.1 Flavisolibacter sp.
CCTGCAACCATTCACCAAAACCTGAGAGATGCTGCTGCCGGGTGGGGGAATCTTGAAAATGGCTGGAACGTTACAAGGAGCGGCATGGGAAATTATGGAGTGGATTACCAGCAAAGGGCCCTCGTGGCTTTAATCGGCCTTGGTGCCAATCTGAATGCAGATGCTTCTTATCCAAATTGCCAGGTTGATGCGAAGGGTGAAAGATTAAACGGCACTAAGAAATATATCATCCATTTCGAAAAGGGTCAAACGCCACCTGCGAACGCTTTTTGGTCATTAACAATGTATGGACCGGATGAACTCCTTGTATCCAACCCGATCAACCGTTATACAATTGGCGACCGGAGTGACTTAAAATTCAATGCAGACGGTTCCCTGGATATTTTTATTCAGAATGAAGCCCCTTCAAAGGAAAAGCAATCGAATTGGCTGCCGTCACCGACAGGGGCTTTTAGTGTGACCATGCGTCTGTACTGGCCAAAAGAGGAATTTCTGAATGGGACGTGGAAGATCCCGGCTGTTAAGCCGCACAATGATTGATATCAATTAGTCCCTGAGCTCACTGTTGGCGATTGCCCGAGAAAAAGGTATTTGCTGAACTGCTTTCAATTCCAGGGTATCGTCAAGGGTTAACAACGGGAAACTTATTCAATAACTACTTCGGTACTTTCCGATTCGGTTGATGTTATCGGCCTACTCGTATCGGCGAAGATCAGTTTATACTGAAGTTCCTTGATTTCGCCGTAAATGATTTTTAATTGAGGATAAGGCATTCCTATGTCTAAAGCCTTTTCCAACTCGAGCATTTTAATGCTTAACTCGGCGCGAATTTCTTTGAGTTCCATGTGGGGTGGTTCGGTTAAAGGGTTCGCGAATATAAATAGCAAAAATTATTCCGCAGATAAAATATCCATTCGTTCATCGATGGAAAAAACAATTCGAATAGTGCTAACCCATAGAGCTTTTTGGTCATAGATAGAAAGCAACTCGCGAAAAAGTTAACGCAGAGCCGGAATATTCTACGTAAATTCAGAGTCAACCAAAACCAACAGCATATGAGAATTCTATTACTCGCAGGAGTTATTCTTGCAACTACTCCTTTATTTGCACAGACCACTTCACCAAAGATTCTTTTTGGCGCTGCCGTTGTAAAGCCCAAGGAGGGCCAAAAACTTGCATTTGAGAGCGCCTGGACAGCGCATCTAAAGAAGTTTCACGACGGCAAGAGCTCAAGAGCGGTGTTTGAAATCTACAGCGGCGACCATACAGGTGAGTTACAATTAGTAGAGGGGCCAATGGGCTATGCCGATTTGGATGTGGACATGCCTAACACAAAGGCACACGACATGGACTTTGAATCGACGGTAGCATCGAAGCTTGCCTGGGAAAAAGAGGGTTACACTTACAAATTCATTGACAGCCTTAGTGGTACATCCGATTTTATCACGGATAAGGGTATTCAGACCACCTATCATATCAAGCCGGATAAATTAGAGGCTTTTTTAAAAGAGGTCAGGCGCTCGGTGGTTATCAATCAAAAGATTAATTCGCCTGTCCTGTACGCGAGTTATCTAGAGATGTTCGCGGGCTCGGAACCAGAGTTAGTGATAAGACGCCCCCTGAAGAATGGTTTCAAGGAATTGGAACCCGGCTTTTTCCCACCCACAACGGAAGCTTTTAAAAAAGCCTATATCGAAGCTTATGGCCAGGCAGATTATGATCTACGGTCCTCGCCGGGAGGAATCTACACCATGATCAACTCTTACGAGCAGTTTTTGGTCAAGTTCCGTAAAGACCTGAGTACTGCGACAACACCGACAAAATAATGTGTTTGTTTATTTTTAGCCCCGCAGCAATGCGGGGTTTTTTTATCACAAATAAATTGAGGCCATTAAACCTTGCTCTTGTTACCGGTGGTCACTGATCCACTTGAGAACTATTGATATCGGTACTCAAATCAGTTTTATTCATCTTAGACACGAGGATTGAAGGTTTGGCATTTGAGCCAAAACTATTGTTAAGAAGCTTCACCTTTTTGCAGGCAACAATAGAAGCTACGGGTTGATAATTTCTCCCACCCACTGAGTCGATGTAGATGACTTTGTTGTTTTGAAAGATCAGCTGGTCAACACTTCTTGCATTCAGCACGCTCCCATTATTTATTATAAATAGGTTGCCGGTGATTGAAATGGAGCGGTGTACTGCCTGGTTATTCACCAGGATTTTGTTTTCCGGTAAAATGGTGATGGCCCCGCTTTCGGAATTGTAGCCGCAATTCTCAAATACATTGTTTTTAATGGTAAGATCCGTAACGGCCCCCGATTCATACCAACTGGAAGCGTCGTCTGCAACCAGTATTGGGTACATGCCCGTCGCGGCGAAGACATTATTTTCTATTAAGGCTTTTCTTCTTGTTGTTATTAAGATACCCCTCGTGTTCGTTCTTTCAAAGCGACTATTGCGGATGGTAACTTGGGGATACCAGGTCAAATTTTCAACACAGAAGCCGGTGTAGCCTTGCGGGAGTTTTGCTTCCGTTTCCAACAGCATCTCGTGTTTATTGACAAGCGTCGCCTTTATTAGTTTTGTCCTTGCTACAATTAACAGCGTTTGCGGATCAATAATGGCCACACTATCATCGCGAAAGAAAGCGTTAAAGCCCCAGGTTTGATGATGCATAAAGCGAACCGTCACCGTATTCGACTTCACGCCCGTTATTTGAAGATAAGTGCCGTGCACATTAATGGGATCATCGTGAGAGCCGGAGGTATAACAACTGTCAATGAGGACGGCACCTTTGCATCCTGAGAAATGAAAGCAGTCGGCGAAGGAAGCCATGACACGACCGCTGTTTTGCGGTGGTGCCACCCTGACCTTAAACAGGGAAATGTTTTCTGAGAATTGAGAGACAATGCCCAGTCCGTGCATGTAGTACATGTTTATATTTTCCAGCGCCACGTTCTTACTCAACGAGACAAAGGCACCGCAGTTATCACGATAGGGATCTCTTACAGTAAGAATGTTTCCCGGTTTATAATTCTCCGCTGCAAAATCTCCTTCGAACCTGACCTTATTGGGACGCAGCTCAACCTCCCTGCTTCGAAGAAAAGGTGCAAAGGATGCGTAGGTAAGCCGATTGCTTACGGAATCAAAAAGAATGGTGTGATAAGAACGGGTTCTCCACCCCTCTCCATAAAAACGAATCCTGCCACTGTCGATGGAATATTTTGAATCCGGGTGAATCGCCATTTCAATGGCATTGGGGCTTACTGAGCTGATCTTCATTTCCGACATTGTAGGCCTTGCATAATCAAAACTTATGTTCTTAATTCTGA
>DATDNL010000041.1:0-3323 GCA_036518315.1 Flavisolibacter sp.
AAGCCGAATCCAACAGTCGCCAGAACTGCAAACAAAATTGAATGCGTAAATCCCCGGTGAGCCAACATATAGGTCGATGCATTGCTCCAAAAGGAAGCTAAAAAATCAAGGTCCGGGATGCTTTGCGCCAGTGCGCCCAGCAGCATAGCCCTTTTGCCCAGCTTTTTACCAAGCAGGACATCGCCGATAATAGCGCCGGCAGCGATATGTGTCAATGAATCTATGGTTCTGTCTTTTTTATATAAACAAGCCGGATAAACATCCGGCCTTATTTGTTCAATTCCCTGGAAAACCATTCAAAGTTTAATCGCTCAGTGGTACCAAAACAATGATAACTACTATCATTGTTACTGACAGCTATCAGCACTCCTGTAAATAAATAAGGCAGGATGTTACCAACCTGCCTTACCGGCTAATGATAGACTGGAGACTTTCCCGATCCTGTGCTACCATTGTCTCATCCAAATCTGCAGATTTCCAGTTAAGACATCCAGCTTTTTTGTCTGTGAACCAGATCAAGCCGGGCCAATTTAATGGCCTCTACATCTCCTAACTTCTCTGCTTTCCTTGAACTGTTATAAAGCTAAACTAAACAGTTAACAAAGAACAATGACAGCCATCAGCACACCCGCTATTCTGCGTCATCGGTCAAATCACCATTCTTGTTTACATCCTTCACCTTACGAAAAGAACTTACTTATGTGCTATGAAAACAGGGATCTTATGATTCTTGATAATATCGGCAACGAAGCTCTTCCTAAACATTTGCGAGAACACAGAACGGCTGAAAGAACCACTGACTAATATCGAGCCGTTCCTATCCTCGATCCAGGTGCGGAAGTATTTCTTAGATGCTACCTCCAGTTTATGGAAAGTCAGGTTCTTGAAATGTTGTGTTGCTAATTCCACGATGTGTTGTTTCGAAGGAAAGTCAGCATCTTCTTCATTGTCGGCATATACCAACAACGTGGGATTATTCGTAAACTCCGGAAAGATATAGGCAAATTGTTTTATCGCATAAACACTTTCAGCCGATCCATCGTAAGCGAGAATGTTGGTTTCAGGGAATTGGTAATGCTCCGGCACGATCACCACAGGGCTTTCAGCCGCATGTAGTGCATCTCTCAAATAGTCGAACTGGTTGTTCTCGATCACGCCCTTGTAAAACAGTTCACCGCTCAACACAATGATGTCCGCAAAACGTGATTCCTTTTTCAGTTCCGGCAAAGCGAAGGAATAGAAATTCTTATGCACCCTGTAAGCGACTCCATTCTTCTGGCACAGGTCTTCGAAATGAATGATATTCTTCTGCACGTCATCGCCGCTATCTTCTTCGATCAATGGTATATAACCTGTTCCTGCAGTGGCCGAAGCGTAGCTCCATAAATTGGCAAAATCTACCTGAGGCATAAAAACACCTGTCACAAGGATGGGTTCTATGTCGTTAAACTTCCTTGCAAATTCGAATGCACCTTCCGAGAAGTTAGAACCATCAAATGCCAGTAGAATCTTTTTCATGACAACTGATTTTGACTATAAGCTACATTTTTCCACCACCTAATCGAATGACGGCGAGTAGCGTTGTGGTTGACTGACGTCAGGTGAAGTACTTCCATCTTTACTGATGGCTGTCAGAGTTAGCGGTGATGGTGATCATTTCCCGGAACCAAGTCCGATTCTAACTTCGACCTATTATAGGTGGCTTGGTACTCTGTGGATCTTCCCCAAATCAGTAAGTCACGCAAAAGGGACCTTAATCCGTCCCTTTTGCTGTTATTACTACCTAATTACTCATCTTTTTCAACCTGTTCTCATCCAATATCGTAATGTTCGCCTCCTTGATATCAATTAGCTTCTCGGCCTTAAAATCAGTAAGTGTCCTGATCAGCGATTCGGTAGCCGTGCCGGCCAGCGCGGCCAGGTTTTCACGACTAATGTGGATGGCAAAATCGCCCGGCCTGTCATTAAACTTCTCCTTCAACATTAATAATGCAGTCGCCACTTTCTTCCTGAGGGAATTATAGGCGATATGAAGTAACTGTTCTTCCCTGTCGGAAATATCACCTGCCAACAACTTTATGAACGTCCTCGAAACTTCTGGATTGGAATTGATCAATTCTTCAAACTGGTCCTTTGGAATAGCGATGACCTCACAATCTTCTAAAGCATCAGCATACTCCCTGTAAATACTATCCTCCATCAAGGCTATATAGCCAAAGAACTCGCCCTCGTTCACAATTTTTATAATCAACTCCTTGCCCGACTCATTCAGCTTAAAAACTTTAACCCTTCCCTTCTGCACATAATAAAGCCGAAGTGGGTGATTACCCTCTGCAAAGATGCGCTGCCCTTTCTTGTAACGGTCTACGTTACGCCCTTCTACAAATTTCCTTAACATCTCTTCTCCGCCTATCAGCGAAATCATTTCGTTCACTCCTTCGATACCTCTTTCTATTCGCTGCTTGATCAGGTCCGCCTTTTTCAACCGGCTTTCTATTGTCTTCAAAAGGTCAACAGCCTCATAAGGCTTGGATATATAGTCGTCCGCACCTAAGGCCATTCCTTTCCTCATTTCGCTCTTTTCTATTTTGCCTGAAAGAAAAATGAAAGGGATGTGCCTGAGGTCCGGACGGTTCTGGATTATGTGAAGTACTCCGTAACCATCCAACTCAGGCATCATGACATCACAAATAATAAGATCGGGTCTGTTTTTAATAGCCAACTCAACGCCGGCCCTGCCATTCGAAGCTGTAAATACTTCATAGTGTGAAAGCTGCAGTATCTCCGCCGTGTTCTCCAAAATCTCCTTATTGTCCTCTATGACCAGTATCCTTTTCATAACTACGGGCTTGGCGTTTAGCGCTCGGAACTTTCAGAGAATCCTTACAAGACTATTAATCTCGTTCAATAAAACCGTACTATCAATGACGCATTCTCAGGATGAGTATGACCGTGGTCATGCATTCAAGAACCATTACAATTTTCGTTGATCAATCAAATGAATGTTTAACCACGGTTACTCGACCCAAAGAGTGATGACCTGCATCAGCGCTTGTTTTGACGGCTCTCATTGTTTCGGTTCCCGCGTTGGTTTTGTTTTGATATCGAGACTGCAGGGGAAAGGAGCGAACGCATGTGGTCGAAATCGAACTGTAGCCCTGGAAACTCTAAGCTACAGTGAAGAACTGCCTGCTACAAAGAAGCGATATGAACATTGAATTTTACATACCATCCAAACAAGTAAAAGAGCCATTGGTTGCCGCCGTCAGGGATGCCATTCTCAATATTCACAAACAGCATCCGACCATTTCGAAGGCTGGAGT
>DATDNL010000042.1:0-9181 GCA_036518315.1 Flavisolibacter sp.
ATACCCGCTATGAGTGGGTGCAGAAATCAGTGGAAGAACTGGCCCTTGATGAAACAATTTACGGTCATGATGCCGTCTTTCCCGTAAATGCATTGACTGCAGGTTTCAATTATGATCTATTGAACATAGGACAAACGAGGCTTGCAGGAGGCGGGCAGTTTACCTTTTATTCAGCAGACCAGCGTTTAGATCAGCTATACGGTAAAAACCCAATGGCTTTTGAAGTGTTTTTAAGAATATACCCGGGAAGAATGAAATAAGTACTGTGTCCATTAGAATGCAAGAAAGTGATTGCCATTACACAACTATATCATAAATGGAATCCAGGAAATCTTTGCGCTTCCGTTGAGAGACCTCCAGGCGTTTACCATCTTCCATGATCACGTAACCACCATCGTGCCTTTGAAACTCCTTCACCCGGTTCAGGTTAATGAGTGAGGAATGATGAATGCGCAAAAACTTGTGACCCGCCAACTGCTCTTCAAAATCGCAAAGCGGTTTGGAAGCTACCATCTTTTTACCATCGTGCAGCCAGACATTTGTATAGGAGCCATTCGCTTCGCAATACATAATGTCGTGTATGTTGACGAATACAATTTTATCTGCCATATTAATGCCGATCCTGTCTTCGGCCGACGATGCGTTCTGCATCAATAATTCCTGGAGGTGGTGAAGCTGTTCACCGATGGTATTCGAGCCTTTCTCCATATCCTTCTTTATCTTATCTACAGCCCTCGCAAGATCGTCTCCTTCAACCGGCTTTAGCAAATAGTCAATAGCGCTGACCCTGAATGCTTCTACGGCATATGCGTCATAAGCAGTGACAAATATCACCCGGAAGCCTGGATTGGGGAAAGTGCGCAAAAGGTCAATACCCGACATACCCGGCATCTCGATATCAAGGAAGACAAGATCGGGCGACAGTTCCTCGATCAAACTCTTGCCCTCCAGAGGTGAATACGAAGTAGCAACGATCTCCACTATGTCACTGCACTTCTTCTTCAGAAGCATGGCCAGTACGTTCACAGCTGAAGGCTCGTCGTCAATTATAACGGTACGTATCATGCAACTCAGATTTGTCCTTAGAGGTCATCCAGGTACTATTATGGTTACCAGGCCGGGGATATCAGGAAGGTATAGACTGCATAGGTTTCAACCTATGACGGGTGTCAGCCATACAGCATATCTATGCTGTTGGAATTGGGAAAGAGAAGGAATTATTGATCAGTGCTTTAGAATCTCCTGTAGTTTTTTAAAGCTTTCGTAGGGGCCTTTGTCGACGAACATGTTGACGATCCATGCAGGCATACTCCCGCCAGGTTCGACTTCCAACAAGTACACTATGTTCAACTTGTTTTTATAGGGCATAGTGACGTGCCAGTTGATATAGAGCTTAGGAACACGAACAATACCGCTGTTCTCGGGGAGGTAAGTCGGTTCGCCTGTTTCAACGACCTCTAAGAAACGGTCCATGGTGTCGCGGTTGATTTTCATGTGGGTCACAGCGTCCCTGTTTGAAAGAGGCCATGGCATATGGGTCTCGCTGTAATAATAGAAATCACCTGGCCTTATTTTCTTTACCAGCCACGCTTTTTCGTTGTTGTAGATCCAGTCCTTGTGATGATCGACGTCGCTTAGTATGTCCGCCAGCCTATCGAAGGTGCCGTCAAGAGTACACTCCACCTTAATGCATTTGAAACTGGAATTGGGTAAATCCGATTCGAATACCCTGATACCGTCTTTCTCCTTACTCAGTTTCCAATTGTATTGCGCCAAAAGAGTAGGCGAAAGTGCAAGACAGCCGATTATAACTAAAACAAATTTTCGGAGTGTTTTCATCACGTGGAATGCTTGACTGAAAATACGTACGACTGCAAAAAATGATTGCCTACAAGCTGTTAATGCCTGTTAATTCAATACAAACAGCCAAATGGGGACATGGTCAAGGATCTTTTGCCTGGCTGGATGTATTACATTGTTGTCGATTGTAAAGGGAAATAAAAAAAGCCGCCCGGAGGTGGACGGCTTTAAACTATTATAAGTTTCGATTAATGTCTTCCGTCTTTCTTGTCCATATCATGGCCGATCACAGCGCCCGCACCTGCGCCAATCACTCCGCCGATTACCGCCCCGGCGCCACGGTTCTTCTTATTGACTACGGCGCCTGTCCCTGCTCCTACCACGCCACCAATTACGGCACCCTTGGCTGTCTTGCTCCAACCCTTTTTATGTGTTCCCTCGGCGGTTGAAGTGCCGCTGGAACTATGTGTAGATGTACCGGTGGCCTCGTGATTCGAGGTGCTGGTAGAAGCACTGCCCGAACTTGTTTTCCTTACTGTATTAGGTGATGCGTTTGCCGTTTCCTTTGGGTCTTCCGGCTTGGTACCCAATTCATTTTGTGCCTTCATTGCCTGGAATGCCGCCAGGCCTGTAGTATCGGCCGACATTGCAGTTGAATCACTGCGACTTGTGTTAGCTCCCGGTTTAGTGTTACATGCAGTCACAAACAGAAGGGCACTCAGAATGATTGCTTGAATTTTCATAATCTCTCTTTAATGTTAATATAACTATTGGTTATTCTAATGCGATATTACTCCTGTTTGTTAGGACAGGCAAGCGCAAAAACACCCAAATAACGTGCCACCTCAACAAGGACTATTACGACAACTCTACGGATGCTTGCGTTCCTGAACTGGATCCTTTGCTAAGGGATTTGGTATTCCACCCTATACTAGCCGGACCCTGGCGGGATTCAATCAGCCCAATGAGGTCAAAATCCTGGTGCACCGGGCCTTCCACCTAACCTGTTTTATTAACCAGCGACTTTATTATATTTATAGGCAACAAAAACCAAACGCTTATGAACTTCTTCGATCGTTTAGCAAACGGGTGGAAGATAACAATGACCAGTTTGAAGGTCTTGAGAGAAAACAAACAACTGGTTGTCTTCCCAATCCTTTCGGGTATTTCTATACTGCTTATCCTGGGGTCCTTCTTCACAATTATGTTGGCGGCTGCCGGCTGGCATATCAGCGAGGTAAGAGGCACAGAACGTGATTCGGCAGGATACCTGTTTCTCTTCCTATTTTATCTCGTAAACTATTTCGTCGTAGTGTTCTTCAATATGGCACTTGTGCACTGTACCCATCTTTACTTTAAAGGTGAGGAGGTTTCGATAGAGGCAGGCATTCGTTTCAGTTTCAGCCGCATCGGGTCCATCTTTGCGTGGTCGATGTTTGCAGCTACGGTTGGAATGATCCTTCGCATTCTTTCAGAAAACCTCGGAACCATCGGTAAGATCGTAATGGCTTTGATAGGCATAGTTTGGAGTGTTGCAACATTCTTTGTGGTACCAGTGATTGCCTATGAAAACGTTGGACCAATAGAAGCGTTTAAGCGTTCTTCAAATATGATGCGCCAGAAATGGGGAGAGAGCGTTGGCGCAGGCTTTAGCTTCGGTTTAATTGCATTGATCGGCTACGCCGTTGCGGGCGCCGGCTTGTTCATGGTAGGTGCTATCTTCCATCCCATCATTGGGGTGTTCCTGGCTTTATTGGGTATATTGTTCGTTGCGGCGATACTGAGTGCAGCAAGAACTATTTTTATTAGTGCCGTTTATCACAATGTCACCGGCGACCCGGTTCAACACTTTAATGGACAGTTAGTCGATAGCCTTTTCGTGCGCAAATAGGCCAATCGATCTACATAAAACTAAAAGCAACCCTTGGCGGTTGCTTTTTATTAGTAGCTATCTTTTTGGACACTTGGTCTCCTGCTAGGAAGAATTTCCTATCGCCCATGTTATCATCGCGCCCACTATCTGCCGGTTTCAGACCTTTGCTGTGGCCTCGCTGATCACTTCGCCGAGTAGGTCCACTACCTCCTGCTGAATTACTCCCACCTGTTCAATTTCCTCTCCGGTTCTCCACCTTTCACCATCGTTGACAAGAGTGAGCCTCTTTGTTCCCTTGCCGGACTGTAGTAACACATCATAGGTGCCTGTTTGCAGTCCTTCCCAGGAGATGGTTTCCGCGAGCGCAGCTTTGTACAAAATCCCGTTATGAGTAAAACTAGTTGTCAGTAGCAGGTAATCGTTCTTACCCGGCTCGCCGGGCATGAGTTCGAACTTCATAAGTTTTGATTGTGTTATTAAGTTAAGCAAAACCCTGTGGAGAATGAGCAGAGGTACATGAACGGAAGTTTTCTTACACAGACCTTTCTTTTTGCGGGATGTAGGTCCCGGGTGGGTAATAAATAGCCGGATTAGGGATTGAACTGACGCAGACTGACTACCGTTTTGTGGGTCTTAGCCACTCTGTTTCAATTTAGGATTCATTAGTATAGTCCTGGGGTATAATCTCTTAGCCCCCGACTTTGCGAGACAAACACAAGGCTTTTTCTAGCCGAATAGAACGAAGCTGATCCTTGTTTGCGTTCTTTCGAGACAAGCGGGCATTTCTTTTGCAGACCATAATACCATCGGGTGGTTTGCCTTAAATTGCCGTCACCCTTAACTCTTGAAAATGCCGGAGACACTTTTCGTGCAGTCAGAACTCATATCTGTATTCAACGCATTACCAGGCATTGCTGTTCTCTTGCAGCCCGATTCACCGCGGTTCACCATAATGGCAGTCACAGACGATTACGTCACTTCTACCATGACCCGTCGTAAAGACCTTGTCGGCAAGGGGTTGTTCGAGATGTTTCCCGACGATCCCCGGAGCAAAAGATCGGCAGGCATCCAGGCCATCAGCAATTCTCTGCAGTCGGTAGTTACTAATAAACAATCCCACGTCATACAGGATCTGCGCTTCGACATCTACAATGACACAACAGGGGAGTTTGAATTCCGCATATGGAGAATTCATAGTAAGCCTGTATTAGATGCAGGTGGAGATGTGCAGTACATCATCCACCAGGTGGAGGACCGTACCAGTAAAGTTGTCATTGACGCGACAGAACAAGCTGAGAACGTGAGGCGACTCGAGCAGAGTGAGCAAGAAGTTCGCGCCCTCGTGGAAAGTGCGCCCTTCCCAATCGGTGTTTATGTAGGCAGGGAAATGCGTATTCAGTTTGCCAACCAGTCCATTATCGATGTTTGGGGAAAAGGCGCGGATATTATTGGCAAAACCTATTTTGAAGTGTTGCCCGAACTTGAAAACCAACAGATATTTCAACAGCTCGAACAGGTATATGATACCGGCGTTGCCATACACAAGAAACACCAGCGGGTAGATCTTGTGGTCAACGGACAATTACAGCCCTTCTATTTCAATTATAGCTTTACTCCTTTATTTGACAAGCAGGGAAAGGTTTATGGAGTAATGAATACCGCGGCAGATGTGACAGATCTTGTGACGGCCAAACAACAGGTGGAGCAAAGCGAACGCAATTTTCGCAGCATGATCCTGCAAACCCCTGTTGCCATGTGTATCCTGTTGGGCCCCGATCACCTGGTAGATCTAGCCAATGACAAGATCATCCAGATATGGGGCAGGGACAGGGCGGCGGTGCTAGGCAAACCGATCTTCGAAGCGTTGCCCGACGCGAAAGACCAGGGCTTCGAACAATTGCTCTCCGAAGTATACAACGAAGGCATCACCCATAAGTTCTACGAGCACGCCACCCAGCTCTTCCGAAATGGCAGCTTGGAAACTGCCTATCTCAATTTTGTATATCAACCATACAAAGATGCAGGCGGGAATATCCTAGGAGTGCTGGCTATAGCGAATGATGTGACCGAGCAGGTACATTCAAGGCGAAAGATCGAACAGAACAGGGAAGAACTCGAAATGGCCATTGCGATCGCGGACCTGGGCACCTTTCGTGTCGACCTTGTAAATGATACAGCCACTTATTCGGAACGAATCGTGGAGTGGTTTGGCCTGGATGAGCAAGGCTTAAGTATGCAGGAATTACCCAGCTATATTCACGACGAAGACCGCGCAGCGCTGGATAGAGCCCTGGAAAAGACTTACACATCGGAAGAGAATAGTCTCCATAACATTACTTACCGGGCAATCAACCGCAAGACGGGAGCTATACATCACCTCCACTCCTTCGGTAAAACTTACTTCACCAAGGAGGGGAAACCCTACCTGATGATCGGAATGATCCAGGATATAACGCCGCAGGTCTTGTATCAACAACAACTCGAACAGTCGGAGGAAGAGCTGCATAAAAGAATAACGGAGCGCACGAGAGAATTAGAGACCCAACGAAATCTACTGAACAATATCCTCATCAATTCCAGCAATGGCATTTCGGTCACCGAAATGGTCAGGGACGAGAGCGGCAAGATCGTGGATATAGCAACAATATTGGCTAACGATGCCGCGGTGAAATTCACCGGGCTGGATAAGGAAACCTATTTCACCAAAACAGCCAAACAAATTGATCCGAACGTTTTCGAGGCAGAATATGGCAAGATCTGCCTGCAAACCATCGCGACTGGGCAACCTTCTTTGACTCAATATTTCCTCGAGTCTACGGGAAGATGGCTGGAACTGACGGTCTCTAAGATGGACGATGATCACCTCATTCAGATCTTTACCGATGTCACTTCCGTAAAGGAAACACAGCTTAGGTTGGAACGTCTCGTGGATGATCTGAAGCGTTCGAACGGCAATCTTGAAGAATTTGCTTATGCGGCTTCGCATGACATGCAGGAGCCCATTCGGAAGATCCAGTTCTTCTCGGACAGGTTGCAAGCCGAGTTAGGCGCGGCGCTCACTGAAAGACAGGAATACCTCTTCCAGCGTCTCCAGAATGCTTCCGATAGAATGCGCACACTTATTGACGACCTGTTGGCCTATTCAAGAGTATCGCGAGGGTCTTTGGAATTTACCGAAGTGGACCTCAACCAGAAACTGCAACTGGTATTGGGCGACCTGGAACTGCAAGTGCAGGAAAAGCAGGCGGATGTGCGTGCCGAGGCTTTGCCCATCGTGGCCGGAAATAGCAGGCAGTTGCAGCAATTGCTGCAGAATCTTTTGAACAATGCACTCAAGTACAGCAAGGAGGGCGAAAGCTCGCGAATCGATATATTTTATGAGCCCGTGAAAGGAATGGAGGTGAAACCTGAACTCTCTTCAGAAGAAGGAAACAGAAGGTTCCACCACATCATTATCCGTGATAACGGTATCGGGTTCCGGCAGGAGGACTCAGATCGCATCTTTAATATATTCACCCGGCTACACGGCGCCTCGGAATACAAGGGTACGGGGGTTGGTTTATCTATAGCCAGGAAAGTAGTTGAAAACCATAAGGGTTACATTTGGGCAGACAGTGAACCTGGCAAGGGGGCGGCTTTCAATATCATGCTCCCTGCCTGACCCTTAATTCTCTATTCTTTCTTGAAATCAGATGATCCTCACATCGGCTAATCGTTATCATCGTCCACATCGTCAGATCGTCACTTTGCCACATTTCCTCCGTCAGCTAATCAACACATCAGCTAATTATCTAATCATCTACATTTGTTTCTCAAGCTAAAACACATGAAGAGATATTTCTTCCTTCCCTTTCTTTTTCTTACCCTATCCGTTCTCGCTCAAAACAAACTGCTCACGATTGAAGACGCACTCGTTAAGAACCGTACTACCCTGGCGCCTGAAAACCTTAGGCAATTGCAGTTTGTGTACGGCACTGAAGACTATGTGTATCTTAAAAAACAAGGCGACAGCGATGTATGGATGAGAGGTAACCTCACCTCGGCACAGGAAAAAACCTTTCTTACACTGGATGATCTCAGCCAAAAAATGAAGTGGGCCGGCTACGATGCCTTGACAGCTATGCCTGCCATCAATTTTTATAAATCCGCCGAATGGATCTTCACCGTAAATGGAACCAAGTATGCACTGAACCCGGTCAGCAACATGGTAAGAGTGCTTGTTGATAAAACCGTTTCAAGTAAAGACAATGTAGAAGAAAGCACCGCCGGTTATGTGGCTTACCTGGATAACTACAACTTGTTTGTTACCGACGGAAAGAACAGTCAGCAGGTGACAAATGATGGAAGCAAAGACATTGTATATGCGTCCTCTGTTCACCGCGATGAATTTGGGATAACGAAGGGAACCTTCTGGAGCAATAGTGGTAAAGAGCTGGCCTTTTACCGTATGGATCAGAGTATGGTTAATGATTATCCTATCATTGACTGGACCACTACGCCCGCCAGTGTGAACATGATCAAATACCCGATGGCCGGCGATAAGAGCCACCATGTAACCGTCGGTGTTTACAATCCACAAACAGGAACAACAGCTTACCTGCAGACCGGGGAACCAGCGGAACAATATCTCACCAATATTGCATGGAGCCCGGACGATAAATACATCTTCATTGCTGTTCTGAACCGCGAACAGAACCATATGAAACTAAACCAGTACGATGCTTCGACAGGGGCGTTTGTGAAGATGCTGTTTGAAGAACAAGATGAGAAGTATGTGGAACCGCTGGTGCCGATGCTTTTTCTTAAAAACAATCCTTCGCAGTTCATATGGCAAAGCAACCGGGATGGATGGAATCACCTGTATTTGTATGATATCAGCGGCAAAGTAGTAAAGCAACTAACAAAAGGCAATTGGGAAGTGCTGGAGGTGAAAGGATTCGATGGAAAGGGTGAGAACCTTTACTATGTAGCAACCGAAGAGTCGCCCATCACAAGAAATCTTTACCAACTCAATCTAAAAACCGGTGTTTCGAAAAGAATTACCCAGGGGCCTGCCTTTCATTCGACACAGGTAAGCACGAGTGGAAAGACGGTTATTGACAATTTTAGTACGACCGATATACCGAGGACCATACGCATTGTTGACGTGCCATCACTCAAAAACAAGACGGTATTCAATGCTCCCAACCCGCTGGCGGGTTATGCGCTTGGACGAATGAGCATCTTTACGGTGCCCAACAAAAACTTTGTTCCACTCTATTGCCGTTTGTATAAACCAGTGAATTTCGACAGTAACAAGAGATATCCCGTCATTGTTTACTGGTATGGTGGCCCTCATTTCCAGATGATTGGAAATGCATGGAATGGCAACGCTTCCGATTATTGGTTTCAATACATGGCCGAAAGAGGTTATGTAGTGTTCAGTCTTGATCCCCGTGGCAGTGACAATAGAGGTAGAGCATTTGAACAGGCCATCTTTCGACACGCTGGCGATGCCCAAATGGAAGA
>DATDNL010000043.1:0-5878 GCA_036518315.1 Flavisolibacter sp.
GGAGCTCCCCATTGGAACCAACATGCAAAAGGAACAATAGTAGGCATCACGAGAGGCACCACATCGGCGCACCTGGCGAGAGCTGCATTGGAGAGTATCGCCCTGCAAACTAAGGAAGTTGTAAAAGCAATGGAAGCAGATGCAGGTGCTACCATCAAGGAATTACGCGTTGACGGAGGTGCTACAGTGGACGATCTCCTGATGCAGATACAAGCCGATGTTTTGAATGCTGTTGTTGTCCGTCCTGCTATAACGGAGACCACTGCTATGGGTGCAGCTTACCTGGCGGGACTAGCCGTCGGCTATTGGAAGAGCCTTGATGAAATTGAACAACAGTGGAAGATAGAGCGTTCTTTCAAACCGATTAACCAGAATGCAGAAGCCCTGGCTGAAGGCTGGTATAAGGCCATCAAAGCAGCGAAATACTGGGCTGAACTATAGCACTAAAAACAAATACTCATGAGCGAATTCGTCGCCGAATTGATCGGCACTATGTTCCTGATCCTGCTAGGTACAGGCGTTGTAGCGAACACTATTCTTAAAGGAACCAAGGGAAACAGCGGGGGATGGATGGTCATCACAACAGGATGGGCACTGGCCGTATTTGTAGGTGTTGTAGTTGCAGGGCCATACAGTGGGGCGCACCTGAACCCGGCAGTGACATTGGGATTGGCCATTGCAGGAAAGTTTGCCTGGAGCAAGGTATTGCTATATATTATTGCACAGATCATCGGTTCTATTCTCGGCGCCTTCCTAATGTGGGTAGTTTATAGAGATCACTTTAACAGCACCTCTGATCCCGACACCCAACTAGCCGTTTTCAGCACAGGACCTGCTATCAAAAATGCTGTGTTCAATTTGTTTAGTGAGATCGTGGGAACCTTTGTTCTGATCTTTGTGCTTTTTTATTTTACGAACGCAGAATTAGGAGCTGTTCAACAAACGCCCATAGGCCTGGGTTCCCTTGGTGCGCTGCCTGTTGCGTTTTTGGTTTGGGCTATTGGTCTTTCCCTTGGAGGGACAACCGGGTATGCTATCAATCCAGCACGTGACTTCGGACCACGCATTGCCCACGCCTTGTTGCCCATTAAAGACAAAGGTCACAGTAACTGGAAGTATGCCTGGATACCCATTGCAGGGCCCTTTATCGGGGCGATTATTGCTGCACTACTTTACCTTTTATTGAAGCGATAGGAAACCTTCATGACAAATGTGTGCTGCCTTGTTGAACGAATTGGTATTGAGTCGTGTTTTCCTAGCCGATGGAAAAAGGACAGGGACCGATTGGAAGAAGCCCATTATTAATTCTATTCGCCGTTCTAACTTTCCACGAAAACCAACTCGCACAACAATGAAAAAGGCAGTTATTGTAGCATTTGACAAGTTCACCGACATTGATGTTTTCCTTGCCTGGGACTTATTAAACAGGGTCAAAATGTATGACAGTGGCTTCGAGGTCAAGATTGCCGGCACGAAATCATCTCACAGATCGGTATCAGGTGTTGAACTCGCCACTCATTGTCGGATTGAGGAAGCCAACAATGCCGACCTTGTCTATTTCGCCAGCGGACCCGGTACGAGACAACTCATAAAAAATGAATTTTACCTGGGGCGTTTTCGCCTACATCCGCAAACACAAGTTATCTGCTCCATATGTTCGGGCTCTTTATTATTAGCGGCGCTCGGACTTTTAGATGGATTAACGGCGACTACCTATCCTACCAGCTTCGAACTGCTGGAGAGTTATGGAATTACCGTAGTTGAAAACACACATCTCGTAACTCACGACAGGATTGCAACCGCGGCGGGCTGCCTTGCTGCAGTGGATCTCATTGGATGGGCCATCGAGAAACTTTACGACGAAGAAGTAAAAAGCAATGTGATTGGATCGATATTGCCGGTGGGGCGTCCGTACATGCAAAAGGTGGCATAGAGGTTTCTGAAACTATTCTGCTTTAAATATTTTGCTGAGACGACAGGTTTGTAACAATAACTTGTTCTCATTATCAAAAACCATCAAATAGTTGTTATGCTGGAACTTAGACCCATTTGCGAAAACTGCGGCAAAGAACTTCCAAACGACAGCAACGAGGCCATGATTTGTACATTCGAATGCACGTTCTGCATCGATTGCGTCACCAACATCCTGGACAATGTTTGTCCCAATTGCGGAGGGGGTTTTGAAAAGAGGCCCGTGCGACCGACTCAATGTGTCACTAACGACTGTCTTAAAAATTTCCCGGCTAAAACAGAAAAGAAATACAGACCGGTGAACATGGAAAAGTTCAAAAAATTACATGACCATTACGTCAACGTTGATCCAAGGAAACGATAAACAGTTCCAGTTTTCCGGGAAAGAGCTTTGATTGAATGACACAGAAACCATTTATTGATTCCCTCATTTTAGTTAAACAAACTCCGATAATGGCCAACATTCCATTTCAAACGATCAATTGGGAAACGATTGAACAAAGCGAGCACAAAGGCGAAACGGGGACCAGCTTTTGGAAAATGCTTCAATATGACGACTTGAGAATCCGAATAGTTGATCTATCACCCGGTTATTTGGCTGACCACTGGTGCCAGAAAGGACATATTGTCTATTGTCTCGAAGGAGGGTTCGAAAGTGAATTGGAAACCGGCCAGAAGTTCATGCTCACAAAAGGAATGGGCTATGTCGTTTCCGACAACCTCAGTTCTCATCGCTCCTACTCAGAAAATGGCGCCAGGATGTTAATCATTGATGGCGGCTTTCTGAAATGAACCGGCTGGCCAAACGATGCCTGATCCATACACTACCCATACACTATCCATGCTCCATCCATGTTTCATAGATGCTTCATAGATGTCCCATACCTTTAAAGATATGGGACATCTATGGGACATCTACGGGACATCTATGGGACATCCTATTCTTTACCGTAGCTTTTCTATTTAGCAGACTGGCTTGTAGGAAAAGGCAAGCAGGGGTCGGATTAGAAAACCGTTGCTTTTATCAAGAGAGTTGAGAGTCTCAAATGGACGACTTGTGTCTGCCGGATGATTAACCCCCACAAAGTTTGTATTGTTCAAAAAGATACTGACCTCCAAAAACCAAAGACAGTTTCTAGCGAAAAGCCACCTCATAGGATAGCTTTCAGCTAGAAAGTTTGCCGTCGTCGCAACAGGCAAACCCATATGGACCTGGATTCGTGTTGGAGCGGTGGTCCATTAATCAAATGTGCACCTTGATTCCCCCGTTAATCGTTCTGCCTTCCAAAGGGGCATAGATGTCTTTGAAATCAGGATTAGAAATAGAGCCGGTGTAGATTGCTCCCCAGTTGGTTTGTTTGACATTGTTTAGGTCTTCGCCATTAATGAAAAGCGAGAAATGTTTCCAGCTCTTTTCAATCAGTGCTCCCATGAGCCAATAGCTCTTTCCTATGGTTCCATCCGAAAGTTGTTGTTCTCCTGTGTAATAACTTTCCAAAGCTACTCTCAGGCTGTTCTCTATTTCATATACGAGGTCAAAATGAAGTTTATGTTTCGGCGCGAGTGGGTAAGCAACCACTTGTCTATCAAAATGATTTTGCGCGATCGTATAGGAATACCCAGTGTAGAATTTAATTCTGTCCACACTCAAACGAAAGGAGAAATCAATTCCTTTAGAATCGGTATAACCATTAGCGTTTATAAATTCCTTTTGAGCTCCTCGTGAAGTCAACACGAGGGGATGGTTGATGCGGGTGTAAAAGAACAGGGGATTAAATAGAAGTCTTACGTCGCCAAGTGAGGTTGTATAGTTAAAGTCCAGGTTGGCGCCGGCAGATCGTTCATATTCGGTGCTATCCTTGTTAATTGGTAGAATATCGCGGAACTGCCTTTCTTCACTCTCCTCTGTAAAAATAGTGGGCAGCTTATATCCCAGGCCACCACCGATGCGAGAGCTAAATTGATTTGAAAAATGAAACAGTGCAGAAACCCTTGGCAAGAAAACGAAGCCATAGTTTGCAGTATGATCTTCCCTGATACCACTTTCCAAACTAAAGTCATTGCCGGGTGACCACGTGTTTTGAACAAAGCCACCGAGAGTTGTATAGCTATAATCGCGAAGGGGATGGCTGGAATGAAGTATCTCGTTAAACTTGTCAGTATAAAGATTCAGTCCTCCTACCCAATGCAATTGATGCTCGCCGGTGTTGATACTGACTTCTGAAAAAGAAGATTGCTGCAAGCCATCAAACTGGTAGGTGGGTATGGTGGTTAGCTTCTTGAAATGGTTGTAACTGTTTTTGAAACTCAACGAGGTGCGACTGCTTAACTGCTGTGTCAAGCCCAATTGAGTTGTAAAACGGTCGGAATTATTTTGTTCAAAATATCCTGCGTTGCCATTCTTTACATAATTCATGTCGCCACCCAGTCTATCTTCTGTAATAAAGCTGACTCCTGCATTCGCATTGGTTTTGCCACCGTAAAGGAAGAGGCGCGGTGTTATGGTGTACCGGGTAAATTTTGGGATTGCAGTAAGACCCGTATTGGATGGATCGTAAGGTTTACTGGTATTGCGTGAGCCAAATACAGTTACGCCGACAGTTTTGAAACGCTCGCCATAAAAGGTACTTAGGTCCAATCCCCCGCTGGATGTGCCATTCGCCAGTAGACTCAAATCCTTCTTCTCCGTCGGTGTTTTGCTAACGAGGTTAATAAGGCCCGCGATGGCTCCGCCGCCATACAGCGTCGAAGAAGATCCTTTAATGATCTCTACCTGTTTTAAATCCAAAGGAGCAATTTGAACCAGGCTTAATCCTTCCGATAATCCAGAATAAAGAGGAAATCCGTCGCGGAGGATCTGGGTATATCTTCCTTCGAGCGCCTGTATACGAAGGTTCGCCGTATTACTGATCGCTGAAGTCTGTTGTGTAATCAGTCCCGTCGTTTCGTTCAGTAACATTTTGATTTCGCCGGGGCGCATACTTGTGTTCTCAGAGATTTCGCCCCCTGCAATCACTTCCACCCTCGTGGGTGTGTTGCGAATGGAACGGTCGGTTCTTGTCGCGGTAACAATAACATTGGGGTTCTCGTCGTCATTGCCTTCCTCCAGCACCATCTCTATAGAATTTACGGAAGGCAGTGTTACCGTCTTTTGCGACGCGGTGAATCCAACAAAGGAAACCTCGACTTTGAAGGTTCCGTTTGGAAGGTTGCTAAATACGGCAAGTCCAGAGCTATCGGTTTTTGTTCCTTTGTTCAGTTGTGAAATGATGACAGATGCATTCGCTAAGGGAACCTTATCATCTTCGCCTCTTACGGTGACTTTTAAACTATTCTGTGCCTGCGACAAAAAACTAACTAGCAGGCAGGGGAAAACTATAAGGAGCGCCCTTGAATAACGCGACTTTAAATGATTGCTGCGTACGGATAAATTGATGTCCTTGTTCATAATTTGAATAAATGATCGAATGAAAAATCGGGATTAATTGTATAGGATCGATTATTCAATCAAATAAGCCAACGGCGGTTTCGCAGATAGAGTTTCGAGGGAGTTCGCGAAGGCACCCGATAACTACCGCTGCGGTCATCTTTTGCAACGGGAAGCGAGAAGCACTCTAGTTTGCCACTAACAAGCCTGGTGGTGCATTCGTAAGCTGATCCTGTCCTGATGTTTTGTAAAGAGCATTGAGACTTACCCGGTTCATTCAAGGGAGAATGGACAGCAAGCGGCTGCTCAAAGGAAGTCAGCAGGAAAAGAAGAAAGCTCAATAGCATCAATCCTCTTCTTACCAGTTTGTTTTGAAAGAGTTCGGACAACTTGAACTGCCGGTGTTCAAAGTGCTGTATGCTTTCGATAACACCGATGTAAAAAAGGAAGAGTGTATTGAGTAGGTTACCTTTTCTTCTT
>DATDNL010000044.1:0-2509 GCA_036518315.1 Flavisolibacter sp.
AAGAAATCGTCCACCTTGTAAAGAACGACAGTTTCGTGGTCATTCTCTTTACAGCTTAAAAACCTTGCGTGGAAAACAATGTTCGCTTTTTCTAACTGGCTTAATTGCACAAAGTCGTAGAGTGTCATGGTAATCGTTTTAATAGCATTTAAGTTACCATGGTATACTACCGGGCACTAGCTAAACATGCTTCTAATGCCAATATTGCAGCATGGATTGTAATTTTCGGATTATCGCATGCCTTCGCCAACTAAATTTCAGAGAAGGTGCGATAAGATTTCACCCGGCCTCACCACACCTTTAGTAGGAATGCGTCCTTCCTGTCCCTCGAAACAAACTCCCTCCTTATCGCCAATAAATAGTAGCTCGCCGTTATTTAATCTTAACGCAGTTCCTTCCGGTATCCCGATGATAGGCATGGAAGGATTAAGAACGAGGAATTCTTCAAGCCGCTGGTCGCGCGTCTCGCCATTGTGGCCCTCAATCTTCTGATTAAGGTAATGTGGGTTCACCTGGAAAGGGAAGAATCCAAAGGCCTCAAAGGAGCGAGGCTGAATAATGGGCATATCGTTGGTCGTACTGATGGTTCTTCCGCAAAGGTTCGCTCCTGCGCTCCATCCAATATACGGAGTACCAGTTCTGACTTTCGTCTGTATGATGCGGAACAAATCAAGGTCATAAATATCATGGAGCAGCTTAAACGTATTCCCGCCTCCCACCATGATGACATCGGCCGCTTCAATAACTGCCCTGGCGTCGTCATTCATTGCTGTGGTAATAATATATGGCAAGCCTTTTAGTGCCTGCTTTACCATATTGCCGTATTCTTCATAGTTGGTTTGTACCGATGCAAACGGAATGAAGGCAATCGTAAGTCCTTCGGTTCCCAGGAACTCTTCGATTAATAGACGGGCACTTTCCAAATAACCGCCATTACCAACCCTTGAACTGCTCAGCGCTAAGACTTTCATACTTATGATTAGGACCGCAAAATTAGGAGTAAGCCTTGTTTATATTCAACCGGTGAAATTCTCCCATTCTTCAAATTTAATTCCTCAACTCTCGCCCTCTGCATAACTTAGTAGATCAACCACGAACCACATTATGCTTGACCTGGTCATCGAAGCAAGAAAAGCATCCATTGCACCCGGGATGAGTGTGAAACGCATTCTTCCCTTCCGCCTCAGACGAATGGTAGGACCTTTCATATTTATGGATCACGCAGGTCCCGTAACATCCGCGCCTGCCACTGGCAGTTCTCTCGACGTATTACCTCATCCCCATATTGGACTCTCAACGGTTAGCTATCTCTTTGGCGGACAAGTCACACACAGGGACAGCCTCGGTGTCGAACAAATCATCCGTCCCGGTGAAGTTAATTGGATGACTGCAGGAAGAGGAATTGCTCATTCCGAACGCTTTGAGGATCCTGCCGCTCTTGCTGGTGGTCAATTGGAAATGATACAGACCTGGGTCGCCTTGCCTGAAAAGGACGAAGAAGATGCACCTTCTTTTAATAATTACAAACCGGAAGTACTACCCATACATACTGACAAAGGAGTATGGATGCGTCTAATTGCAGGTGACGCTTATGGCTTAAGAAATGACGTAAAGACACTCTCCCCGCTTTTTTATTTGCATGCTGTTATCGAAAAAGGTGCCCACTTTGGTCTGCCAAAGGAACATAGTGAAAGAGGTGTGTATGTCGCTAAAGGAAGCATTGAAGTGAATGGACAGTCGTATGAAGAAGGAAAAATGCTTGTGTTTTCAAAAGGGGTAGATCCAATACTTTACGCAAAAGAAAATTCAACGCTGATGCTAATGGGTGGAGAACCATTAGGGGAACGTTTCATCTGGTGGAACTTCGTTTCATCCAGGAAAGAAAGAATCGAACAGGCTAAGGAAGATTGGAAGCAGGGAAGGATTATCCTGCCACCAAATGACAACAAGGAATTTGTACCTCTGCCCGAAGACAAATCAAAACCGGCAGGCAACCCGCCTGCTCCTGGGGTATTATCATAATGGAAAAACAGCAATACACAGTAACCAATAACGAAAAAGAACAACGCTTCGAGATTCTTGAAGCCGGCCACCTCGGCTACCTCGAATACCGTTTCTATAAAAATAATATCGCGATGATGCACACTTTTGTGCCCGACGCTCTTGAAGGGAAAGGCGTCGCTTCGGCATTGGCACATCATGCACTCGAATGGGCAAGAGAACATCACAAACCCGTAATCGTCTACTGTCCTTTTGTAGCCGCCTATCTAAAAAGGCATCCGGAATACAATGAGCTTTTGGCCTGATGGTAGTCGTTATTCGATTCAGTTTTAGAGCAAAATCAGTGGTTCAAGCAGATTGATGGGCTCATCGGGCTCTTCCAAACCATTGCGGTGTGGCGTCTGACCTTCCTGAAAGATTAAGACAAGTCTGTCTAAAACAATGGATGTCTCCCGGATGCTCCCCAGATGCCCCATAGATGTCCCGCTCCTTATAAGATACGGGACAT
>DATDNL010000045.1:0-3459 GCA_036518315.1 Flavisolibacter sp.
ACAATTACCAAGAAGATTATCTTATGCATCCTGCTATAACAAACAAAGCGCGAATAAGTTCAATTAGCTTATGATTTTCTTGTGGCCTATGCTCGACGGGACATTTGTTCTTCAAAGTAAGCCTTGATGGCTTTCCTATAGACCGTCTCACCCTCTCGCAAATATTTTTCATAGAGAGCTTTCAACTCGGGGTTACACAAGATCATTTGGGCGTAATAATTGGCTTCGGTCATATTTCTTTTTGGCGATTTCTGACTACGTGAAAGTTTGGGCCTGCCTGGTTGGAGACACTGGGCTACCACGACTTTGTTGGTATAGTGGCGGAAAATAAGGTCTCTACCTAATGTGCCATGCAGTGCTACGTAAACGGAGTTCCTTCGAGGTTTTTCCATAGTATTCTTAAGGTTTTGGATAAATGTGGATTGGAACATTTTTGAGTTACGAATCACACCGCTATGATACTCCGTTATCCAAAAGTCTGCAAGAGTAGAATTACGAATTCCCTGGCTGGTTTTCCCGGTTTGCGGACTACTATTCAAGCAGGAAGTGGCTTTCAGGTGGCTTTCACCTGCCTTTCTCCTGCCTTTCTCGTGCCATTCACTTTGGCTGCGATTTCCCCGAAAAAGACATTACCCACTTTTTTTACCCTTCAAAGCCGTCTCCCCGTCAACTTGTTGTCGGGTCAGTGTCCCCTGCATCGCCGGGTCACGCCGAGCGTTAGTGGCAAAGGGAAGGCCTTGAAAAACGCTAACGTTTTTGAGGTTGGCGCTTTTGCTTAATCTTAACCTTTTGCGGTTAATTCAACTTAATGAACCAGAGCGGATCAATGCGGCTGCTCCGTTTTACGATTTTAATGGTATTCGTCCTTGCGTTTGCCATTGCCGAAAAAGAATTGGAGATACAGCTTCTGTTGCGTTCGGGTAAGGTGAAGAGAAGTAAACTGCTTTGAATAGCGGTCGTTGTGATAGATCTGCTGCTCAAACCCAATACGGGTGTTTCTTAACAGTTTCAAGGCCACGGTCGGTTGCATTATAATTACGTGGCTGTTGCCTGGCACGCCGTCATAGGTATGTATCCAGTAATAGAAACTACTGAAGCCAAGGTCTAGCCAATTGCTCAAATTGAATGTCTCCTCAACCTTTGCTTCCAAACCGCCTCCAAAGTTGTAAAAGCGATAGTCTGATGTGTCGGGTCCATAGCGCGTATTGTTGCCCGCGAGAGGAACGACGCCGAAAAGGATATTTGAGTAAATGTTTGAATGGTTTCCTGCAGGGATCTTTGAGATCAGCCCATAACCAAAACCCAGAGCACCGACTTCAAAAATATTGTTATGCCAATAGTCGTAATGCTGGAAAAGACCGCCCAACAGCCTATTTTCCTTTATTGTCTTTCCCGTTAACAGGCCGTATCCATTGACTGTACTGATGATATATTTGTTATAACCATAAGCAAGCTCCATACGGGCACGAAAAAAGTCATATGGCTTACGCGAACGAATCTCAAAAGGGTCTCCATAATCTATTTGAAGATCTAAAATGGCATTCGTGCCGCCCGAAGCAAACTTATTGTTACTCGTAGGCTCGTTGTTCACCTTTTGCACGCCGATGTTTAAAGTGATGTTCATTGGCTCCTTTTGATACACTTCATAAGGTGTCACCCTGAACATTTTTCCCTGTGTAAGCCGCGAAAAGCCTCTCGATGGGTCGACGATCATAGCTACCAGTTCCCGAAAGAAACGCTCGCCTCCTCTTGTCCTGTCATCCAAAATACTCGAGGAAACACGATACAGGACTTCACCTAAATAGGCACCGCTTACAGGCGTGTTTATAATGTCATTAATAGACGGTCTTGAATTCTCGCCAAAATATTCCCACATCAAGCTACCACCCACAGCAAAGGGAAATGACTGCCAAAAGTTGTAACCGTGAGAACGCGCAATGTTGAAATAATTATTTCCAGAATACGGGTGGCCAATAAAATTAACACCGAAGCGGTCATTGTCCCACTCCCACCCTTTCCGGATATTGTATCTCCAGGTAGAAGGACCAATTCTCGACCAATCGTAATTGAATACATACCTGTCGGCGGACCAGAGAACCCCATTGGCCAATACTACCCGTGCAGCCGGCAGCCATGCAGGATATTTTGGATTGTAAGCAGGGTCGTCGTTAAGCAGTGTGCCATATTTTGCATCCATGGCGGGACGCACGGGAACATTCGCGCTGTCCGGCTGAGCGAGGTCCAGGGTGGCTGACTGCGATGAATTTATCGTAGTTGCTGTACTAGTGCCAGGTTTGACTATGTGTGCACTATCACGTAAAACAATGGCTATCGTATCAACTCCGCCTACCGCCGCGCTATGAGGAGTGGCAGCAGTTAGAGAATCATGAAGAGGTGCAGCAATGGTGTCATACGTAGATATGGCAGTGGTATCCTGTTTAATTGTGGCTGTGGTATCTCGAAAAGGAGTTGCAGTATCGCCTGTCTGTCCCGATACTGCTGAAGTGCAAGCAATAAATAATGCCAGCCAATAAAAAGCCTTTTTCATCAGGGTTTTAGCATACACTCTGCATCAAACATGCCACGTCAATTTGTGGAGTTCGGTAAATGTCGTTCGAGATGCGAGCGACATCGTAACTATTTGAGATCGTTATCGTTAGCAGGATAGGGAAAGGAGCGATGGAGGCACGGGAGCAAAAAGAGCTTTTTGGGAACAGGCCAGGCTTTCGCACCAGAGCGAGAAACTTGAGAAATCTTTGCCCGCATTGGATTTTGGATTTTGGATTTTGGGTTGTTGAGCGGTTCGAGGCTGGGAACGTGTAGATGGTTAAGGAACTTTTAGAGGTTCGGGGTAAGGGGGTTCAAGGTTCCAGTAGGTGGAACGGTGAATTGTGAATGGTGAGAGGCTTTTAAGAATTGAACTTTGACTTGTAATCAGCGGTTGAAACATTAGGGAGCCCAGGTAGTTGAAGGTGGTTTAGGACGGGACGGTTTGAAATGAGTTGTATTATGCTGGTCATTGGGCTTACATAGGGAAGACATAGGCTTGCCATAGGGCTGCTACTGTTTGGGGTACTATCGGACTAAGTTTGTACCAAGCTTTTCCTATTTAGGGAAAGTCCCTATAAAGTCCCTGTGGAAGCTTAATGGAAAGTGAAGGCGAATTTGGTTTTTCGAAAGTATTGCACGTGGTGCAATTATAGAAAAAATATTTTTTCAGAACGATGATTGAGGTCTTTTTCTTTTCATTTTCACGATTGGCCATCTTGTGAACTATGTATTCCCTTATGTTTTCTAAGTGCTGGAGAATTGAACCTAATAATCTGTCATTTATACGCTTAATGCCGCCAACTCCTTTTACTCCCTTAAAGGTTCACACGGTGTAGTTTATAATGACAATCGATGATAGGTCAGCAAAGAAGTTATTCGTTGTCTAGTGGTTTGTTACCAGCCGAAGCT
>DATDNL010000046.1:0-3124 GCA_036518315.1 Flavisolibacter sp.
GGAAGAGTACTTTCGAAATAAATAAAAAGAAGCCCGAAGGCTTCCCGAATGAGGTTTTGTTTAGAAGTAAGTTTATGAATGAGCAGGCCTTGTGACCTTTTCCATTTCCTGCTGGACGAACAGCATTAATTCGCTAATGTAGTCTGGAGCGAAGCTGAATTTGAGACCTGCGGCGCGGTAGAGCTCAGGGAGGGTTTTTGTTCCGCCTAGCTTTAGTGCGTTGATGTAATTGTTGATGGCGTTCTCCTTGTTCTCTTTGAATTGCTTCCAGAGACCGATGGCGCCCAGTTGTGCAATACCATATTCGATGTAATAGAAAGGCACTTCATAGAGATGGAGTTGACGCTGCCATGAATACTTGCGGTATTCTTCCAGGCCAGAGACATCCACTGCAACGGAAGTATATTCATTCAAAATCCTTCTCCAGTTCTCTTCTCTTTCCTGCATACTGTGATTGGGATTCTCATAGATCCAATGCTGGAACTTGTCGATGGTAGCAATCCATGGGAAGATGGTGAGCACTCTTTCGAGTTGGTGTTCTTTAGCACGCCGCAGGTCTTCTTCGTTGTCGAAGAATACATCCCAATAGTCCATACTGAATAACTCCATCGTCATGCTCGCCACTTCAGCAATCTCCATTGGATATTCTTTGAATGCTGTGAGTGGAAGAGGATGAGCGAGGAAAGAGTGAATAGCGTGACCGCCCTCGTGGACCATAGTTGTCACGTCGCCCATTTGGCCGGCAGCATTCATGAAGATGAAAGGTGCGCCGGTTTCGGGGAGAGGACAGTTGTAACCACCGGGGGCCTTTCCCTTTCGGCTGTCAAGGTCAAGTCTTCCCATTTCTTTCATCTTAATCAAACAATCGGCAAAGAAGGGATTCATGCGGCGGAAGCATTCGATGGTCTTGTCGACCAGTTCTTCGCCCGTTTGAAAGGGATGCAAAGGCTCAATACCTTTTGGCTCTGCTTCTGTATCCCAGGGACGCAAAGATTCCAACCCGAGCTTCTGGCGCTTACGATCGTAAATAAAATCAACTAAGGGAAGCACACCGGTTTTGACGGCGTCCTGAAATTGGAAACAATCTTCTTTTGTATAGTCGAATCTTCCGAGGTCAACAAATTTGTAGTCGCGGTAGTTGTCGAAGCCCGCATTCTTTGCAACCTGCGTACGTTTTTGAAGTAACTCGTTGAAGAGGTCATTGAGTTGAGCTTTGTCCTGAAGTCTTCTTTCATTAATCTTAAGGTAGACCTCTTCACGAAGACCGCGATCGGGATTCTCTAAGAACTTGGAAGCTTGTTGCAGTGTATACTCTCTTCCCTGCACATCGACCGTCATCTTACCGGAGATGACACCAAATTGTTGGGCCAGTACCGCAATCTCGGCCTGCAGCGGGATATTTTGCTCGCGGAAGAGTTCAATATTCTTCTTTACGTTTCTCAAGTAGACTTTGTAGGCCTCACCGGTGAGTTGAGAAGTATATGGATTGTCTACCAGTTTGCGATTGAGTTTATCGGAATAAGGCTGGATCTTTGGCTGGATCTCCATCACAAAGTAAGTGAAGGCTTCTTCGAGAGCTTTGTTCTCCGTATCACAGGTCATACGTATTTGGCGCCAGGCAGCATCCTCACTTATGACGGCTTCCACCTCACTGGAGTCGCTCAACCACTTTTCCAGTTCCTCTTTGGAGTTGATGGGACGATCTAATAATTCCTTGAGGAAAGGCTCGAGAGAATTCCAGTCGGTGATCTTAAAATCCTTTGGCAGATAATTTCTTGGAATGCTGGTGATCTGTGCCGTGTATTGGAGTTCTTGTTCCTGCATAGCTGATGTTGTGAATGGTGAGTGGTGAGTCGGAAGTCTGAAAGACCGGAAGTCCGATAGAGCAGACGAGAAACGGCAATTGGGCGTTCGAATGATTCGAGGGTGTTAGACACCTGGAGTCTCCCGATTATCGGTTGCCGTTTGCCGCTGGTTATCGGCAATTATTCTTCCGTCTTTTTTTTCTTCGCTGATTTCTTTGGCTTCTCTTCAGTAGTTGCTTCGTCGGTTTCTGCTGAGGCAGTGGCCTTTGCTTTTGACTTTGTTTTCTTGGGAGCTGCTTCTTCTTCTACTGCAGCTGTTTCGGCAACAGGTTCATCTTCATCGGTCGCTTCTTCGGGTTTCACTGTGTAGTCCACATTATTTTTCTCGAGCACTTCAAACCATTTGATCATCTTCTTCATGTCGCTTGAATAGACGCGGTCGAAGTCCAGCGTGGGGTACACTGATTCGAAATATTGCTTGACTGCTTTATTATCTTTTAGATCCGGCAATTGCATTGTGCTGGCTTTCATTGCTGTGAACACATCGCCGAGGCTAACATTATCGCCAGTGGTATACACTTCAATACTTTCCAAATGAGAAAGATTATGAATGCGGGCCGAAACGAACTTAGTGCTTTGATCGTCGAGCGAACGCACTACAGCTCCGTCGTTTTTACTGCTAATTGCTTCATACAATCCTGGCAAGCCAGTTACGGCTACAATTCTATTATACTCCATAATCTGAATTTAGGGGCTGCAATATAAGTATAGTTTACAGTTTGCGAATTTACGAGTTCAGGCGCCTGTTCAGGAACAGGGAGGTGTTAATGAACGGGATGATTGCTAAATATGTAAGAGTGAAGCCGAAAAACAGGGTCATTTATTAGCATTAATTAACCTCAATAGGTTTTCGTAAGGCATGGTTTTTAGGACTTTTGTAACAGATAGCACGGATAAAACCAGGATATGATTAGACGTTTACTACTTGTGTGCGTTGCTCTTATAGCTCTTACCATTGCAAAAGCCCAAGACCGGAAGATCAGCGGAACGGTGACCGACCAGCAAACCAAGGCACCCCTTGCTAGTGCCACTGTGAGGTTAGCCAGTCTTTCGGATAGCGCATCCACCAGGAATGAACTTACTGATTCGGCCGGTAGATTTGTTTTTAGTGGTTTAAGCAAAGACAGTTTTTTACTTACGGTGTCCTATATCGGATACAGTCGTGTCTCCAGAATTATTGCGGTTGATACATCGGACGTCAGTTTGAAGATCGCAGCCGCTCCGGGAGCAAGCACTGATCTTTCGACGGTGGTTATTAC
>DATDNL010000047.1:0-3497 GCA_036518315.1 Flavisolibacter sp.
GTTCAAACCCTTAACCTTAAACCTCTAATACCTTCGTTATCACACAACCCCAACCTCGAAACTCGAACCTCGAACATCGAACCCCCAAACGCTCCCAGCTCAAAGCCCAAAACTCCAAACCAACAAAAACCGTTAAATCAATGATTTATAAATAGATCCCCCTTGCATTTGGCAAATAATGAAGTATCTTCACTCCGTCTTATAAATCGACTTGATAAATTTCTTCCCTATTCCGTAGAAGCTCATCTGGTCTTTATTAGAGACCAAACGCTCCACCAGAGCTATTTTAAACGAAACAAATATTTTTGATGTCATTTGAACAATTAGGTTTGATAGCGCCTTTATTGAAAGCGCTTCAAAAAGAAGGGTATACCGTACCCACCCCCATACAAGAACAAGCCATTCCGCCTGCCTTACAAGGAAAAGATATATTGGGATTGGCGCAAACAGGTACCGGTAAAACAGCCGCATTTGCTTTGCCCATTCTCCAGTTACTGAATAAGGAACAATCGAAAGGCTATAAGCACACAAGAGCGCTGATATTGACACCGACACGTGAGCTGGCCGTACAGATCAGCGAAAGCTTTGAAGTTTACGGGCGCTTTACGAATGTGACGCAGGAAGTGATCTTCGGCGGCGTATCGCAGCATGCACAAACCATTGCTTTGCGCAATGGCGTGGACGTATTGATTGCTACACCCGGGCGTTTGCTTGACCTGATGAACCAGGGCTATGTACATTTAGATTACCTCGAGTTTTTCGTGTTGGATGAAGCTGACCGTATGCTCGACATGGGCTTTATACACGATGTAAGAAAAGTGATCAAGGCTTTACCAAAGGAGAAACAAACGATGCTTTTCTCGGCAACTATGCCTCCGCAAATAGCCCAGCTGGTTGCGTCGTTGCAGCGATCCCCGGTTAGGGTCGAGGTAGCGCCCACGTCAACAACCGCAGAAAGAATAGAACAGTTTGTTTACTTCACACCTAAGAAGAATAAGCAGTCGCTGCTAGTGCACCTTCTGAAGGAACAAAATATCAAACGCACGTTAGTATTTACACGGACGAAACATGGTGCCGACAGGATCGCTAAAGATCTGAAGAAAGCAAGTATTCGGGCAGATGCTATTCATGGCAACAAGTCACAAACAGCCAGGCAGAATGCCCTGACCAATTTCAAGACCGGGAAACTTAAAGTACTGGTAGCGACCGACATTGCTGCAAGAGGTATTGATGTCGACTCCCTCGAGCATGTGATCAATTTTGATCTTCCTGATGTTGCTGAGACCTATGTGCACCGTATTGGTCGTACAGGACGAGCCGGCGCCAACGGAATTGCTATTTCTTTCTGCGATGGCAAAGACGAAATGGGTAATTTGAAAAGTATCAATAAGCTGATAGGTTTAAAGATACCGGCAGTGGCACACCCCTTCGAAAAGGTGACAGCTTAGTATAAACTGTATTTAACCAATCCCTCGATAGTATATTGAGGGATTTTTTTATTCTGTCACAACCACCTCTTCAGGATGCGGAACGTTCCTGATGGTGAGCTCATATTTGGGACTGAGCGAGAGGAAAAACTCTTTTGTTTGAATTAACTCACTCACCACTTTATACTCCAGCAAGACAGTCGCAAGACTTGAAGCAAGCGGAACATCGATAATCACATTCTTCAGTTTACCATCCTTTAACCCGAATGAAAACTTATACCCGGACTTCCTCTTCATTCCGGCTCTTTCAAAATCCGGCGCATTCAGTGCAAGCACTTGTTCTGCAACTAAGGATCGTTTCATCACAATTCGGATAATGGGTAAATATTTTGACCAGACGTTTGTGTACATAAAATAGCTTTAATGGTTAAAGAGACAGATAGGGCGGATTGTGTAAAGATGGGAATTTAAAAGCCAAGATAGATGTAATGTTTGATTTTAATTGTCACAGGAACCCTTTTTCTTAAGCTGTACAGTAGTTTTCGCCCTTGTGGCACAGTCTTTTAGTTACTACAGGAAACATTGATGATGCAAGTACCCGAAACAGGTAAAAAAAATACGAAAGAGCGGACATTTAATATCTATGCATTTGTGGTGACCGTGTTCCTCATGCTCTCATTTGTGGGCGCAACTGTGTATGTATTGATCAGCAGCCTGTTATGAGATTCTCCCGTCAGAGGTATTCTTTCAGGAGCTTGCTTTTCTGAGGCTTTCTGAGGTGTGTAATCGCTTTGTCTTTAATTTGTCTTACTCTTTCTCCCGTCATGTTGTATTGAATCGCAATTTCGCCTAAGCTCAATGCGTTCGGTAATCCGATTCCAAAGAAAGCGCAAACAATATTTCTTTCTCTTTCGGATAATGTATTAAGGCAACGCTCAATTTCAATTTGCAGCGATTGGATGTAATTGACCGATTCGTCTGTATCGGCTGATTCTTCGTCGATCATGCTGTCCAGCATTGTTTCTTCCGTCACTGGGTTGGGGCTATCGAGACTTACGTAATTGATATGGTAATGATGCACTGACTTTAGGTCTTGTTCGGAAATCTTCATTTCGTCTGCCAGTTCTTCTTCGGATGGAGCTCTTTCATGTATTTGTTCCCACAACGAAATGACTTTCTGCACTTTGTTTCCGAGATTTACCCGGTTCGATGGTAACCGCACCATTCTTCCCTGGTCGCTCAGTGCTTGTATGATACTTTGTCGTATCCACCAAACCGCATAGGAAATGAACTTAAATCCCTTCGTTTCATCGAATCTCATTGCCGCCTTGATGAGGCCAAGATTACCCTCATTGATCAAATCGGAAAGAGTAAGACCCCTGAATTGGTATTGCTTAGCTACTGAAACCACGAAACGAAGATTAGCTTTAGTCAATTCATCCAAAGCTTCCTTGTCACCTGACTTTATGGCTTTTGCAAGCTCTATCTCTCTTTCAACTGAGACCATTTCTTCTTTAGCAATTTCCTGGAGATACCTGTCTAAACTTACGGAGCCGCGGTTGGTTATCGATTGAGTGATGGTGAGTTGACGCATGAAAGAATATTGCGTGTAAGGTAGTCATTATTTGCGCGAAATGATTTTAACTAGCTGCAGCAGTACAAAAGCTGGCCCTGGTGTTAATATTACTGGAGGAAATTTATCACGCGCCTAAATGAGTTACCTTTGCAACAATTATTTGAGTGGCACCAGTATGGAATCTTCACCACTTTCTTTACTTCAGCTTACTTCTCAAATCTTTTGAAATAAAAAACAAACCTTTATAATTATGAAGATTTACATCGAGAACCTGGATGGCACCATCGGTAATGAACAACTCAGGGAGATTTTTTCTTCCTACGGCGAAGTGCGAAATGCTGAAATAGTAAAAGATCTGTTCACCGACGTGTCGAGAGGTTTCGGGTATGTGGAAATGGAGGACGATGCAGCAGAAAAAGCTATCGGTGAATTGAACCAGACGACGTTGAATAACCTGAAACTAACGGTAAGGGAAGCGCCTCCGGTAACAGAAC
>DATDNL010000048.1:0-3380 GCA_036518315.1 Flavisolibacter sp.
TATTTTAACACGCAATATGGTGACCGCCTGGATGGAAAGAGCGCCATGTATCTGAAAGGGATTAAGGATGCTTCCATGCGTATGCGCCTGCTCATCATAGATCTTCTTTCTTTCTCGCAGGTAAACAAACAAAAACTGGAACTGAACGAGGTTGACCTGTCTTCGGTTATGAAGGAAGCGCTCAGCGATTACGAATTGATCATCAAAGAGAAGAAAGCAAACATTACGATCGACCCAATGCCTGTCATTGAAGGCGATAAAACAATGTTGCTTCGTCTTTTCGAGAATCTCTTATCCAATGCCTTAAAGTACAGCCATGAAGGAATCGCCCCCGAGATCTCGATACAGGCGGTCCAAAACAATGGTACTGTCGAAATAGAGGTCCGTGACAATGGAATTGGTTTCGAAGAAGAATTTCTCCCAAAGCTGTTTACCCTCTTCCAACGTTTACACCCGAAGCAAAAGTTTGAAGGTACCGGCCTGGGGTTGGCCATATGCCGCAAAATAGCCGAGATGCACAATGGTTCGATCACTGCAAAAAGTCGTCTCAACAAAGGTTCTTCCTTTTTCGTTTCTTTACCGCTTAAACAAAAATAGTTTCCGTTCTATGCGCCCTGGAATATTGTTGGTAGATGACGACGCGGAAGACCAGTTCATTTTTTGTGATGCGATAGAGACAGTTGACAACAATGTGCCAGTTCATATTGAATGTTGCGGCGTGGATGCACTCAATTACCTTTCCTCTCTCCCCCATGATCTTTTACCGTGTGTTGTATTAGCCGATCTCAATATGCCAAAGATGAATGGAAACGAGCTTCTAAGGAATCTGAAAAGAAACGAACACTTCAAAAGCATTCCTGTTATCATCTATACCACCTCGGTGAATGAGATGGAGAAAGAAGCCTGTCTTGGTTTTGGTGCGCACGACTACATCACGAAACCAATGAGCTATCAACAAAGTATTGAAGTGGCACAAATGATCGTAAGACTGTGTGATCAAATAGGAGATAAGCAACTGTAGCGACTACGAAAGTGAATTCCGTTTCCGTACACAAGAACGAGCCCCAAACCGAATTAGCTCCTGAAATGACAGAGGCCGGTGGTCAAAACCTCAACTCTCCTTCAATTGAATCATCCAACGTCTTCCCAACTGCTGCGCCTATCAGCATCTTGACACCTGCAACGGCATTGCCATGCTTGTTATCCCAGTAATAGCCGCTCACCGGTTCTACCTTGATTACGGTAATACGAGGGTCGTCGACACCACCGGTGAACCAGGTCTTCACAATGGGTTCCCAAAGTTCTTTGATCTTGTTCTTGTCGGTGGAAATACTGGCCCTTCCATGAACCGTTAGGAAATGAGAGTGTGCCGATCCCTGGAACAACAACTGGACGGTGTTATCGGTCGCGATCTCCTGGTTCTTGTGACTGTCCTTAGCACTTAAGAACCAGAAATTACCGTCTCCGTCGAGTTGCTGCACCGACATGGGTCGCACCACCATTGGCGTTTCCTTGCTGGAGCGCGTGCAAAAGAAACAGGTCTCTGCCTTATCCACCAGTTCCTTCATCTTATCGACGGCTTCTTTGCCTTGCAGGTCTTTGTGATTGTTCTCCGGTTGTTGTTGATTGATACTGTCCATAGTCTATTTTTTATGTCCCCAATTGTGTTCCATTTCCTCGTAGGATTTCTTGTCCACGGTTCCTTTCTTCTTGCTCCTCGACTTGCCCGTCTTTTTGCGGGCATTGATATTATTCACCAGCGAATTCTTTACACCGAGTTTGTTTTTCTTCGCTGTTCCTTTCTTCGCCGTCGTCTTTTTGGCGGTTCTTTTCTTTGCTGCTTTTTTACGTACTTCCTTTGCCATATTTTTTTAAAGAGAGAACAAGAAGCAGGCCTTTCCCCAAATGTTCAAGATTTACGAAGATCGCTAGTTTCCGAGTAAACAAGGTATGGTTCAAAGTGTTCAGATTCGATTGAGAGATTTCTCAGTCGCGGGAGGGCGTTTAAGGATGTGGGGCTTGATGCGCCTTCGAAATGACGGGTTCGCGTGGGGGAGCAATCTCAAATATCAAATGTCAAACCTGGTATAACTGCAACTGCCGCAACACCAAATTACATACTGCCAACTGTCTTTTTCTTCCTCATACTCTTCTTCACTGTCTCTCTGTGCATCGCGCCCCAGGCACTTAAAGCACTAAGGACATCATTCAGCGTTTCACAGTAGTCGGTCAGCTCGTATTCCACTACGACGGGTGTGCCGGTGTAGACTTTGCGGGTAATGAAGCCATTCAACTCGAGGTCTTTTAGTTCCGCCGACAGGACCTTGGCTGAGATGCCTTCAATGGTTCGCTGGAGTTCATTGAAGCGTTTGTTGCCTTCACGCATGGCCACGATGATGCGCAGCTTCCATTTGCCGCCAATAACATAGAGTGCATCGGCGATAGAAGTAAGGGTGGCCTTGCATTGTGCTTCTGAAGGCTTTTCGTTGCTGAGTCTGAGCTTTACCATGATGATAACTTTAACACTTACCAAAAGGTTACTACTTACCTTTTGTATAGTGCTAACCTTTGGTAAGTAAAGGTAGGTAGTTTTGTGTTGTCAAAGAAAACACACTCAAAAACATTCAATATGACAACTACAAAATGGGTCATCGACCCCACGCACAGCGAAATCGGTTTTAAGATCAAACACCTGATGATCACGAATGTCTCGGGCAAGTTCGAAACCTTCGAAGCAGAAGTGCAAACAGAAGGAGATGATTTCACCACAGCGCAGATCGAGGCTAAGATCAGAACTGCTTCCATCAACACGAATAATCTCCAGCGTGATGAACACTTGCGCAACTCCGACTTCTTTGAAGTGGATCAACATCCCGAAATACTCTTCTCTTCTACAAAGGTTGAGAAGGTAGATGAAGAGAACTTTGTTGTTTATGGCAACCTCAGTTTGAAAGGAATAGTGAAGCCGGTGAAATTAAATGTTGAATACAGCGGCGCCACAAAAGATCCCTGGGGAAATCAAAAGGCGGGCTTTGTTATATCAGGAAAGATCAACCGTAGCGATTTTGGTCTCAACTTTAATGCGGCATTGGAAACCGGTGGTCTCGTGCTGGGCGAAGAGGTAAAGATCAATTCAGAAGTACAGTTAGTAAAACAGGTAGCATCTGTTGCAGCCTGATTAAACACCCTTAACTAAGTATATGTCAATAAGCAGAAAACTCGTACACATCGATACGCCACAGGGTCAGCCCGGCTTTCTTGGTCGTGGCCACGTGGCTCGTCCCGTCATACAAAGAAGCTTTGCAGAAAGCGATCCATTCATCATGCTGATGGATGATATGCTGGATAAGAAGGATGACGCTCCTTCGGGTGGTCCGCAT
>DATDNL010000049.1:0-6413 GCA_036518315.1 Flavisolibacter sp.
GCTTACGGGCCTATTGCACGACATGGGAAAGGTTCTTTGTCTCTTCGGCGAACCACAATGGGCAGTAGTCGGTGACACTTTTCCTGTAGGCTGTGCTTATTCCGACAAAATTGTTTACCACGAGTTTTTTGTTAATAACCCGGACTTTTCGGACGAGCGATACAATTCAAAATATGGTGTTTACTCGCACAATTGTGGACTAAGAAATGTACATATGTCCTGGGGCCATGATGAATATGTATACCACATGGTGAAAGACTATATTCCTGAGCCGGGCCTGTATATGCTCCGCTATCATTCCTTCTACGCCCAGCACCGGGAGAATGCCTACGATCATTTGCTCGATGATCACGACAGAAATATGTTCAAATGGGTAAAGCTGTTTAATCCCTATGATCTTTATTCGAAAAGTCCCCAACCACCCGATTGGAACCAGCTAAGACCCTATTACGAAGACCTGGTGGCAAAATATCTACCGACAGGCGAATTGAAATTCTAGCAAGGCCAACGAAACAAGTACTGCTGAAACAACAACAACGTCACACCTATCGCTATGGCTGAATAAAAATTTTAAACTACTAAACCTTTTTTATGAGAAGTCTCTTACTGCGGCTTGTACTAGCCAGTACAGGTCTGGCTGCTTATTGTGTCTCCTCCGCGGGAACATTCAACGGCTACAACTACAAGTTTCATTGGCAACAAACCAACTTGCACGGTGTTGTTAGCGATTCAAAGGGAAGCCCGGTTACAGATGCTACTGTGACCGTAAAAGGAACAACGCGTACCGCTTTGACGGGCACAGATGGTTCCTTCAGTATCGATGCCAAACAAGGGGACATATTGGTAATCACCCACGTTTCGTTTGGAGCAAAAGAAATGATCATCGGAAGTGCAACGGTTTACAACATCACCCTTGTCGACAACACGGCCACCCTGACTGACGTGGTGGTGGTTGGTTATGGCAAGAGCAGCAGACGAACACTTAGTAGTTCGGTCAGCTCAATTAAAGCAGACGACTTGAACAAAGGTGCTATCGCCGATGTTGGACAATTACTCCAGGGAAAAGTGCCCGGCTTGAATATCACTGCAAGCGGCGATCCTAACAGGACGGCAGCAGTTATTCTTCGCGGTGCATCTACCGTAAATAGCCCGCAGGGACCATTCTATGTGATTGATGGAGTTCCTGGTGCCGACATCGCCCTAATTGCTCCTGATGATATAGCCTCTATCGATGTATTGAAGGATGCGTCTGCGACTGCCATTTATGGTAACCGGGCAGCTAATGGTGTAATCATGGTCACCACGAAACGAGGAAGAAAAGGACAATCCCAGGTTTCCTATAATGGCTATGTAGCCACTGAGCAGGTGTCAGACCAGCTGAAAGTGATGAACGCATCACAACTCAGAGATTTCCTCACAAAGAATAATTCGGCCTTTACGCCTGCAGACGACAAAGGCGCCAACACCGACTGGCAAAAAGCAATTGAAAAAACAAACGCCTTATCAACGAATCACAACCTTTCTTTCAGCGGTGGTAGTGAACACGGCACCTATTCAGCAAGTTTAAACTACCTGCAAAAGCAGGGTATTTTGAATAACAGCGATCTGACAAGGTATATAGGCCGCCTCTCCTTAGAGCAATATGCCATCAACGACAAATTGAAACTCGGACTGACGCTTGACAATTCAACAAGTAATGCGAATGATATACCCTATCGAAATACAGTATTGCTGCAGTCCGCCTTGTATCTGCCTGTCTCGCCAATAAAGAATGCTGACGGGACCTACTTCGAGAACCTCACAAAGACGAATTACTACAACCCCGTTGCTATGATGAACAACAGCAACGCAAGTAACAAGTACAATACCACCCTGGGAAATTTCACTGCCCAGGCGAAACTTCCATTTGGCTTGAGCTATGACCTAAGCCTCGCCTACCAGAAATCCTCATTTCTCACCAGCAATTATTTAGATAAGTATTACACGGCCAACTACAACAATATGTACGACAATCCAGACCCAACCACTTATGGACACGGTCTGCAGACATTTGGTGTAAACGGACAAGCCTATAGAGCCAGCTATCAAAGCCAAAGCACCATTTTTGAAAACTATCTTACCTGGAACAGGAAGTTTGGTGCTCATTCTGTAAACGCCGTAATCGGATATTCGTGGCAACAGGACATCAACAATGACGGAGTGCAGGCAAGTACTACCAACTTCACGACAGACAACACAGGATACCTGAATTTCGCTTTGAGTAACCCTTACGCTATTCCCTCCTTCCGCATCAATCTCGGTGGTGGCGGCTACCAAAAGATCCGCATGATCTCTGACTTTGGCCGTTTGAACTATAGCTACAAGGACAAGTATTTATTGCAGGCTTCTGTTCGTCGGGACGGTAGTTCGGCATTTGGAGACAACAAACATTGGGGCTATTTCCCTGCAGTAAGCGGAGCATGGAGAATCAGCCAGGAAGACTTCATGAAAAGGCAAACGCTGTTTTCTGATTTAAAGATCAGGGGAAGCTATGGTACCACGGGGAACGCGTTAGGATTCAATCCTTACACGGCACAGTTCTCATTTGGAAGCCTTGGAACTTTCTACTATAATGGAGTTCTTGCTGCCGCCTACGGACCAACGCACGCTGCGAACCCGAACCTCGGATGGGAAAAGATCACAACCACGGATATTGGTGCTGACTTCACGATCTTGAACGGGAAATTGAGTGGATCAATTGATTGGTACGACAAGAATACGAACGGTATGATCTATAGCTATAGTGTGGATCCAATACTAGTACCAACGGGTGCCATCGTTGCCAACGGAGGAAGCATCAGCAACAAAGGAATTGAACTGGGGCTAAATGCAACACCAATAAGCAAAAAAGCATTTTCATGGACAACAGGCCTGAACCTGGCACACAACGAAAATAAGATCACCAGCCTATCCAATCCTCTGTTCGTCGGTGGAGATTCAGTGGCCGTGGCTTTCCCTGAAGGCGCAGGACAGTCCGGAAGTTCGCTGGAACTGTTAAAAGTAGGACATCCTCTCGGCCAGTTCTTTACATTCCAATATGCAGGCAAAGATGCCAACGGTGTTTCACAATACGTGGCCGCCGATGGCAAAACACTTACCACCACGCCACAAAGGGGTACCGACTATCACTACATGGGCGATGCACAACCAAAACTGCTGTTAGGTTGGACGAACACCATCCGCTACAAGAACTTTGATCTGAACTTCTTTATAAGAGGAGTATTCGGCAACAAAATATTCAACGCGACAAGAGCGGATCTCTTCCGTCCAAGCACAGCACAATACACCAATATTCTTGTTGATGCCGCCAATGAATCTACTGCTGATTACAATGCTTACCGTTATTCTTCAAGGTTCATCGAAAAAGGCGATTACATTAGGTTTGACAATGGAACGCTCGGTTACAATTTCAGGCAGTTGAACCAGTATATTAAAACGATTCGCTTGTACGTATCGGTAAACAACCTTTTTGTGATCACCAAATTCACGGGAGTTGACCCCGAAGTAAACATGGGAGGTATCGCACCGGGAGTTGATTACAACAACTTTTATCCCAAGACAAGAACCTTCATGTTCGGTGTAAACGCATCCTTTTAGTTAAACATTGAAAAGATAATTGTATGAAAAAGATATTAGCCTATTTCATCACGGCAGTTGTTGCACTTACCTCCTGCCATAAGATTGATGTTCCGATTCAATCGGAGCTGACTCCTGATGTCTTCCCGAAAGATTCGCTTCAATTTATCCAGGCTACGGGCCCAGTCTACGTTGCCTTGCGAGGCAACTTCTCGACTGAATTCTTCTTTATGGAATCCGAAAGCACGGATGAGATGATTCTCCCGGCTTATGGAGGTAACTGGTACGACGGGGGGCAGAACATGCAGATGCACTACCACAGCTGGACGAAAGATAATGGTTACGTAAATGGCAACTGGAGCTGGCTAACCACCACAATTGGTGAGTGCAATCAAACGCTCGCTATTTTAGGAACAAACATGCCTGAAGGCAGTTTCAAAAAGAGGACTCTGGCAGAAGTAAAGATGGTTCGCGCGCTTTGCTATTTCTACATGATGGACAATTATGGAAATGTTCCAATCGTAACTACATATGGAGATTTTGCACCCAAAACAAACACTCCGAGAGCCCAGGTATTTACATTCATTGAAAACGAGATCAAGACGGCGCTGCCGGATCTAACCGATGTAAATGATGCAACAACCTACGGTCGTCCAACAAAATGGATGGCTTACTCCCTACTGGCGAAGATGTATCTAAACGCCGAAGTATATACAGGAACGGCAAGATGGAATGACTGTATTGCTGCTTGCGACGCAGTAATTAACTCGAATAAGTTTTCATTGACCTCCAGGACCACCTACCTCCAGATGTTTTATCCAACCAATGGCCCTACATCCGTGGGAAGCAAAGACGAATTCATATTCGCCATTCCATTCGATGCTACATCATCCGGCTTTCTCGGAAGATCGGCAAATTACAAGGCAAGATATGATGTGCCACGTTCCATGAGCAAGGTTGCCACCGGGGCAGGCTACAATTACTTCAACATTCCCTACAACACCAGCGGACCCGCCGCAACGCTACCTGAATACTATGCCTATTTCAATGATGCAAACGATATCCGCAATAAACAATGGCTCACGGGGCTGCAATATCAGCCCGACGGTGTTACTCCCATTATGATCACAACAACGAATAAAGGTTACGATCAGTTCTATAATGGCCCAAGTCCAAATGCGCCGTACACATTCCAATTAAATCTGAAACCCACAATCACCCTTCGTCAAAGCGCCGCATCCTTTGATGTAGGCAATGACGAGATTGCGTGGACAACTGGCTATCGCAATGTAAAGTTCTATCCTGACGCTACTTCCACTTCAAGGAATCAGAATAATGACGAACCAGTGTTCAGGTATTCCGACATCATTTTAATGAAGGCAGAAGCAATTCAAAAAGGCGGCTCGGCAACCTTAGGACAATCGGCCCTTTCGTTAGTGAACATGCTCAGAGCAAATCGCACAACCTCACCCGCCCTGGCAAGTGTTACACTCGACGACATTTACGCCGAAAGAACAAGAGAGTTTGCGTGGGAAGGCTGGCGGCGTAACGATGCCATTCGATTTGGCAAATATGAAGGAACCTGGGGCTTTAAAACAAATACCGACACCTACCGCAGAATTTTCCCGATACCTACAAATGCTTTCGCGTTAAATCCTGCATTGGTACAAAATCCAGGGTATTAAAATAGTTTCTCTCCTCAAGCAATCGTTCGAACACTTTGCCCACTTCTGTGGGCAAAGTACTATCCGGTAAACAATGGCTGAACAAACAAAAGTCCTTCCTTCGACCAGGATCATAATCGCCCCTACTGGCACTTCAAAGACTATCCCCGCCCGCTTGCAATCACTCGATGCCTTGCGTGGCTTCGACATGTTTTGGATCATTAGTGGTGAAGGCATATTCCACGGTATTGCTTCTGTTATAAAACAAAAACATTCGCTACAGCAAAGTACCGTCGACTGGCAGATCCAAATGACTGGAAACCTGGGCCTGGTCGAACGATTCTTTATAACAATCAGCAACCAGTTACATCACAGTGTTTGGAATGGCTTTACCTTTTATGACCTTATTTTCCCACTTTTCATTTTCATCGCGGGCGTAAGCATGCCATTTTCGTATGGCAGAAAACTGGAGCAGCCTACTAATAACCTTTTAGAAATTAAAAAGGGCATTTATGCTTCTTTGATCAGACGAACAATAATCCTGGTTCTTCTTGGTATGGTTGTAAATGGTGCGCTACAATTCCAGGGATTCGAGAACACCCGGTTTGCCAGTGTGCTCGGCAGAATCGCCTTAAGCTGCTTTTTTGCTGCGATTATTTATCTCAATTGTAAGCTAAGGACTCAAATCATCTGGTTCTTTTTTATCCTAATTGGCTATTGGGCCGCCTTAATGTTCATTCCCGTACCCGGTTATGGACCCGGCGTCCTTTCTCCCGAAGGGAACCTTGCAGCTTACGTTGACCGAATTCTATTACCTGGAAAACTTCACAGGACGGTGTATGACCCGGAGGGGTTACTATCAACATTTCCTGCAATCGCTTCAGCACTGCTAGGTGTGTTCACGGGCCAATTTTTGCGACGCGTTCAACAAACCTGGAATCGAATAAGGATAGTGCTCTATTTGTCTGGCGCAGCAGTTCTCTTAATAGCGGTAGGCTGGCTTTGGTCCTACATTTTCCCTATCAACAAAAACATGTGGACAAGCTCTTTCGTTCTATATGCAGGCGGGTGGAGTGTACTGTTGCTGACGTTATTTTATTTAGTAATCGATGTCATTGGACTAAAGAGATGGAG
>DATDNL010000050.1:0-8115 GCA_036518315.1 Flavisolibacter sp.
ATCATAATTCGAAACACGAAGAGAATTCCTGTTAACATTCTTTTACAGGATCAATTCCCTGTTTCTGTTACCAAAGAGATTGACATAAGCAACCAAAAATCTCCTGGCGCCCAGGTGAATAAGGATAACGGAATTGCAACCTGGATCTTTCAATTAGCCGCAGGAGACGAAAAGAATCTTAACTTATCGTACGAAGTAAAATATCCAAAAGATAAAAAACTAGTATTGGAATAATACGTAACACTGACTGAAAGATACCTGCTTTGCATTAATTTAACCACGGCCAACAATGCTTTAACGGCATTCTTAATGAACTTTGCACAACTTATTAGCCGTGGAAGGAAAACAGATTTTTCAGACAGATTCAGCTAGGCGTTGGCGCAGTTTCAAATGGGGCAGCCGCATCATGCTATTCCTCGTGCCCATTGCTATAATTGTACTGGTTGCCTGGTTTTACACCGAACAGTTACCAGACATTCCCCAGCTAACCTATAAGCAAGCCATCGGCCTTGATAAAGAAAACTTTCTCTCCAAGAACAGCTCTCTTGCAAAAAAATACAAAGGCTTTCGTCAGTATATCGCGCAAAAGGAGTTGACAAATAAGTCACCCTACAAGATTAAGACGCCACCAGGTTATCGCAATCTCGTCAACAACACCATGCCATGTGGCATACGCTCTGCTTTTTACATTACCTGGAATGACAATTCATTTGTCTCCTTGCAGCGCAACATCCATAAGCTGAACCTGGTAATCCCTGAATGGATGTTCATCGACCCAAAAACAGATACGCTGATCACAGCCATCGATCCTAAGGGCTTTGCGGTAATGAAGACCGCCGGTGTGAACATCATGCCCATGCTCTCCAACTTCTTTCCCGGCGATAAAGACTTCCACGGCGAATCTGTTCATGCGCTCATCACCGATCGTCAAAAACGGGAGCGACTCATTCGTAGTGTCATTGCTGTTCTTGAAAAGAACCAGTTCCAGGGCATCAACGTCGACTTCGAAGATCTAAAGGAGAGAACCGATGAAGGCTTCATTGCTTTCCAAAAGGAACTCTATGAACGCTTGCATGCAAGGGGCTTCCTCGTCACACAGGATGTCGTTCCTTTCAACGAAGACTACGACTATAAAGCGTTGTCCGCCTCCAACGACTTCATCTTCATCATGGCCTATGACGAATTCTCGGCAGGCACTAAGCCCGGCCCTATTGCAGAACAAAAGTGGATTGAAGCGGCTGTGGACGATGCTGTAAAGAAATTGCCTTCCGAAAAGATCATTCTTGGACTTGGCGCGTATGGATATGATTGGCCCAAAATGGACGAGCCTGATCCTAAAGAGGTAAATGTCCTTACCTATCAAACAGCTTTGTCAACAGCGAAAGACGTGCAGGCTCATATCGATTTCGACGACGATAGCTATAATCTTCATTTCTCCTATGCCGACGATGAAGGTATACCACACGAAGTTTTCTTTACAGATGCTGCTACAACGTTCAACGCCATGCGCTTCGCAACCGAGAGCCGTTTAGGTGGTGTGGCTTTGTGGCGTTTGGGTTCGGAAGATGACCGCACCTGGCAGTTCTACAACAAGAACATGTCCGTCGATTCCATCCGGAACTTCGACTTCAAAACCTTCGGAACGATTCAAACTCCGGATAATGTATTTTATTCAGGACGTGGTGAAGTATTGGATGTAGTTGCCACAGCGAAAAAGGGAGGAAGCTTCATTCCTGAAATAGATTCAACTGATCTGCTAATTGCCGAAGAGAATTACGATAGTCTGCCGGTTCCTTTCATGGCAAAGAAATTTGGCTGGAATGGAAAGGACACCATACGCAACCGCAATAAGCTGGTGCTTACTTTCGATGATGGTCCCGATCCCAGGTGGACGCCGCAGATACTCGATATCCTGAAGGAGAAGAAAGTGCCCGCCGCCTTTTTTGTAGTTGGCATCAATGGCGAGAATAACATTTCACTCCTTAAAAGAATTTACCAGGAGGGCCACGAGATCGGAGACCATACGTTCACCCATCCCAACGTCGCAGAAATCAGCCACAAGCGCGCCATTCTCGAAATGGAGTCTACGCGACTCTTGATTGAGTGTGCAACTGGTCACTCAACTATATTGTTCCGTGCACCCTATAACGCGGACTTTACACCGCAAAAAATAGAAGAGTTGCTTCCTGTCGCGGTAGCTCGCACAAAGAATTATCTCGACATAGGTGAATCGATAGATCCGTTGGACTGGGAGCCTGGCGTCTCCGCCGATACAATCTTCCAAAGGGTTGTCAGGGAAAAAGAGGAGTTTGAAAGAGATAGACGTGAAACGGGCGGCAACATCATCTTACTGCATGATGCCGGTGGCGAAACTCGCAAAGCTACCATAGAAGCCTTGCCAAGGATCATTGACTATTTTAGGAAGGAAGGCTATCAGTTCACGACTATTGCGGATATTCTTGGCAAAAAGAAAACAGACCTCATGCCCGCAGTGCCCAGCGGCAGCGGTTATTACCTTATTGAGGCCAATTACTTCTTCTTTAGAACCACCAGTATCCTCAGTCGTATATTGTTCTCCTTATTCCTCGTGTTCATCCTTTTCTCCATCGTTCGGATTGTCGCTATGTTTATCCTCGTCATCAAGGAGCGAAGAAGAGAAAAAAAAGAGGCCCTCGTGTTTCCAATACTTCCATCTTATCCTTTAGTGTCGATTATCGTTCCTGCTTATAACGAAGAAGTCAACGTGGTAAGCTCTCTCCAGAACTTGCTAAAAACGGACTATCCCAATTTCGAGATCGTCTTTGTAGATGATGGCAGTAAGGACGAGACCTATGATAAAGTACAGTATGTCTTCAGAAACCATCCCCAGGTGAAGATATTCACCAAACCCAATGGTGGTAAAGCTTCTGCTCTCAATTTTGGTATTGCGCAGTCAAAGGCCGACTTTATCGTTTGCATAGATGCAGATACCAAGCTCAGACCCGATGCCGTTTCGCAGCTAATGAAACACTTCCTTTCCGACACGGAAAAGAGGGTAGGAGCCGTTGCCGGTAACGTGAAGGTAGGTAACGAAATCAATGCTCTTACGAAATGGCAGGCAATTGAATATATCACAGGTCAAAACTTCGACCGCCGTGCATTCGCCAGTGTGAATGCAATTACAGTAGTTCCCGGGGCCATCGGTGGCTTCCGGAGAGAAGTTGTTGCAAGCGCCGGCGGTTTCACCACCGACACACTCGCCGAAGATTGCGACCTCACTATAAGGATCATCCGCCAGGGCTATATCGTGAAGAATGAAAACAACGCCCTTGCATTTACAGAAGCACCTGAGAAGCGAAAGCAATTCTTCAAACAGCGGTTCCGTTGGAGCTTTGGCGTGTTGCAAACATTCTGGAAACATAGGGACACACTGTTCAACAGCAAATACAAATGGCTCGGTTGGTTAGCCATGCCCAATATCTTATTGTTTCAATACATAATTCCTGCATTCATTCCCCTCGCAGACGTAGTGATGGTGCTGGGCCTTGTTAGCGGTAACGCGTCAAAGATTCTGCCTTACTACCTTCTTTTCATGGTGATTGATGCGGCTATGGCCTTCATCGCTTTCCGCATGGAAAAAGAAAAAACATCAAGACTGATCTGGCTTATCCCTCAGCGCCTCATCTACCGTTGGCTGATGTGGTTTGTACTATTCAAAGCAGTGAGGCGAGCCATCAAAGGTGAACTCCAAAGCTGGGGCGTCCTCAAGCGCACCGGTACCGTAAAAGAAGTTCCTGCCTAATATTTAGGTAAAGAAATGCTCTCTTCTATAGTGATAATTAAATAAATTAAAGACTCATCGACCTAAGTCTCCCCTTTAGGGGGACAGGGGACTGCCCAACCTTCAGCCTTCTGCGACCTCCCACACAGAAACACACCACAGCATACAAAAACAACCACAACTCTATTGCAAGCTCTTCGCATCAACTTATTTTCCAGGAAACTAGTAAGGGCTAGAAATAAAACGAATGATTGAAGGCAACCCAACTCTGACCTATATCAGCAAACGACAGTGCTCTTATGACACTTGCCGCAACCCTCTCCTTAATGAATAGCTGTAAAAGAAAAGTCTCCTCGACCTAAGTCTCCCCTTCAGGGGGACAGGGGGATTAATTCAATTGCGGATCAATCGGGAAATTGATCATCATCTCGTATTCTCCACCCAAATGCTTCAACGACTCCTTCCATATCTCCTCGGCATTGGGATGAAAAATAAGTTTACGTGCGGCTTCTACCGTAAGCCAGGTCTTTTCATCCATTTCGGTCTGTAGCTGACCGGGACTCCAACCCGAGTAGCCTATATAAAAACGTATCTTTTCAGGATCGGCTTTTCCGCTGTTGATCAACTCCACTACAGCTTCGAACTCACCTCCCCAATAAACTCCCTTCATCACCTCCACACCACCTTGAATCAGTTCCGGGTAACGGTGTAGGAAATGAATCGTATTCATTTGCACAGGCCCTCCATAATACACAGGCAATTTATATCCCTCGATTTCCGGTATCAGCTCGTCAAGTGTGTTCTCATATTGACGATTCAATACAAAACCTATCGTCCCATCTTCTCTATGTTCCGTCAAAAACACAACGGTTCGCATAAAATTCGGGTCCTTCAAAAAAGGATCGGCTATTAACAAAACTCCTGCGGCAGGTTGAACCATAGCTGAACTGTCTGTTAAAAATAATACATAACAAACTTATGCCACCACTATTTGATATTTGACCCAATATTTTTGTAAACCATTAATTTTATTCATCTTGCTACGAGTGAAGCGCATATTCCCCATAATTATAATCCTAATCGGTTTATCACTTGTTGGCATTATATATATTCAATTCGCCTGGCTGAACAGCATGCTTTTATTGAAGCAGGATCAATTGAAAGAGCGTTTGATTATGGTGGCTAAATCCATTAGCGCCGACCTCTCTCAATATAAAAGTGTACACCCACCCGACAAAAAGTTCCCGATTTTCGACGATAACGCCGGCAGCTCAGAATTCTTCAAACCCTACCTTGTTGGCAAAGGATTGACCACCCAGGAAATCGACGAAAAAATAAGACTTGGCTTCAATTCAAACAATTTGAAAGAAGTCCCATATGAATTTGCGCTCTTTGTATTGAACTCGGGTGAGCTTTCGTATGTCGAGCGACAATCCAAAAATTTCGTTGAGTGGTATACCGATACAATTAATCACCTGAGTTATATCAATTACCTGGCCCCTCAAAGTGGTTCTGCAACGGAGAATCTTACCTCCGATGAGGTGCTCATCATTGTGGTCCCACAGATTAAGAGTCTTGTTTATAAGGACATGACCTCTCGTATCCTCGTAGCTATTCTGTTTACTCTTGTGATAGTTTCCGCATTTTACTTAACGGTCAGTACAATGATCCGGCAGAAGAAGTTGAGCGAAATAAAGAATGATTTCATCAACAACATGACCCATGAGTTCAAAACACCTATCGCCACTATTTCACTCGCCGTTGATGCAATAAGAAACGAGAAGGTGCAAAGGGACAGTGAAAAGCTGGGCTATTTCAGCAGCATTATTAAGGAGGAGAACCAGCGGATGAATCGCCAGGTTGAAACAATACTGAAGTCAGCACTCATGGACCGACAGGAAGTGCAATTGAACTTGAAGCCACTACATGTGCACCAGATTATTACCGATGTAGCGGACAATTTCATCTTGCGCCTCCAGGAAAAGCAGGGTATGCTGGAAACAGAATTGAATGCTACCGACGATCTTATCGAAGGCGATGAAGTGCACATCTCCAACCTGGTTACCAACCTTATGGACAATGCAGTTAAGTATTCAAAAGACAATGTGCCGCCGATTATTCGTTTGGTTACTTCATCCACAAACAAGAAGTTTATTATTCGCATCGAGGACAATGGTATCGGGATGAGTCGCGAAACTTTAAAACGCATATTCGAAAAATTCTACAGGGCCCACACCGGCAACATACATAACGTAAAAGGTTTCGGTTTGGGACTGAACTATGTGAAGAACGTTGTCGACGCACACGAAGGAACCATTAAAGCCGAAAGCACCCTTGGAAAAGGAAGCTGTTTCACCATCGAGTTCAATCTGAAGCAAGCATAGTTGCCTTGTTGTACTCCTCAAATCAACGTTGCACCGCCTTTAGGCAGCCAATAAATGATTTTGCAATTGACCAATTTCATTGGGAAAATCCAATTAATTTTCTATAATTGCGTTAACCATGAGGCCCACTTCCGATCATTGCCAGGGAAGACCTCCTTCTATTTTTCACCCCGCATTTTCATCCATCTCCACAGGGACTTTATAGGGACCTTATAGGGACCTTATAGGGACTTTATAGGGACCCAAACATAGGAATAACCTAAGGAAGACATAGCTCCGACCTCTGCCTTCCTTAGAGTAGACAAGGACATCACAAAGCCGTTAAATATGGCTACTGTTGAGTAACCATCTTAATTGCCTCGACCCAACCTAACTTTTTAATGTTTCAAGTTCGCCATTGACAACGATGGCATTGTTAAACCCGAAGTCACATAAATGAACCCTTCTATGCTTTGTATTCCTTGTATAGTTCGCTTTTACAGACCTTTGAAAATCGAACGCTGAATCACCATTCTCTGTGCAAAAAGATTAATGGTCTGTCTTCCACAGGAGGCTGCTGTCTCCGTAACTAAGAAATCGGTATCCATTATCTAGTGCATGCTGATATACCTTTTTCCAGTCCTCGCCAATGAAAGCACTCACAAGCAAAAGAAGGGTAGACTGTGGCTGGTGGAAATTGGTGATCAGTCCAACCGGAATTTTAAATTCGTAGCCCGGAACGATAATCATACTTGTATCGCAGTGTAATTCGCTCTGTTCCTTGTCCTCCATCCACCTGGTAATAGCTTGTAAACTCTCCGCTACGGAAACATTCGGATAGTTCTTTGCCAGTTCATACACTTCCCACTGTTGGATACTCCATTCATCTGCTATCAACCCGTGGACTAGTTTCACACCCAGCCAGTATATACTTTCTAAAGTCCGCATTGAAGTTGTACCTACTGCAATAATATTGGTAGATGAAATCATCCTCTTCAACACATCAATAGTGACGGTGAATGGTTCCTTATGCATCTCGTGCTCGGCAACAGTTTCAGTTTTCACTGGCTTAAATGTTCCGGCGCCAACATGTAGAGTTATATATTCCTTGGCAACGTTCTTCTCCGCAAGCCCTTCAAAAACCCTTTCCGTGAAATGAAGTGCTGCAGTAGGTGCGGCAACCGAGCCCTCCTGTTTACCAAAAATAGTCTGGTATCTTTCTTTGTCTTGCTCAACTGCTTCCCTCTTGATATAAGGAGGGAGAGGAATAGCTCCAGCCGCGTGTAACACCTCGGCAAAAGAGTGTTCAGAATTCCAATCAAACTCAATAATAAAGCTATCCGTTAGTTTTGATATATACTTCGCCTCTATTTGAACAGCCTCATCTTTGATCAAAACTTCTTTGTGCAATACCTGTCCATGTTTCCATTTCGACGCACCTCCGATCAGGCAATGCCATTGAACACTTCTATTCGAACCCAGCGATTGCTCAACAGTTTGCCTATGGGGTTCCAGGCAAAAGATCTCAATAACTCCACCAGTGGCTTTTTTGAAAAGCACTCTCGCCTCAATCACACGGGTATTGTTGAGGATGAGTGTGCTGGCGGCTGGCACATGTTGAGGCAAGTGGTAAAAAGTGGAGTCTTTGATAACTCCATGTTCATAAACCAACAATTTCGAGGAGTCTCTTAGTTCGAGTGGGAACTCTGCAATACGTTCGTGCGGCAGGGAATAGTCGTAGTCCCTTATTAATATTCTATTGGCTTTTACTTCCATGCGGCTAACTGCTGCATTTAGGGTTTATAATCACATCAATTAACGTGTATCCACCTGTTGTCCACATTCCATCCACACTGAAAACAGATAAAAACTTTTTTTATCGCTTCAAATCCTTGCCTGTCGGGCTTTTCCATACGTTTCGGCGTGTGGAAAAATATAACAGTCGAAAAAGACTGTACAAAAGTGGGAAAAAGTGTTATTTTGTGTCAATCT
>DATDNL010000051.1:0-4439 GCA_036518315.1 Flavisolibacter sp.
CTTTTTTGCTTTGATCTTATTGTAAAAAGTATCGGGGATAATATCTTCTATGTACTCATCAATCTTCTTGACGAGATAGTCGGCCGTCCAGCCTTCACGCTTCATGTTGCTGAAAAGGTCTTTGAGGTAACCGGCTTCAAAATAGGCATCGGTCTTGTAGCGCTTGAGCGGGTGATTGTTGTCAAAACTATCAATCAATTCCATCAGGCACTGTACCTGCTCGAGTTCATTTATTGGTTGGAGTTCTTTTTTGTGAAACAGGTGCATGTTTTGCTGAATGACCATGTTACAGAAAGAATGAAACGAGTGAATATGCACACTGTAAGCATCGGCGCCGATCATATTCAGCAAGCGCTTCCTCATTGCCAACACACCTGCATCGGTGTAAGTAAGACAAAGAATATTCGAGGGGAGGTAGTCAGTATCCAATAATATCTTTCCAATGCGGACGCTTAAGATCTGAGTTTTACCAGTTCCCGGTCCCGCGATGACCATTACAGGTCCATAGATCTTATCGACAGCCTGCTTCTGCTGTTCGTTCAGGCGATCATATTCCTCATTGAACTTCACTAAAAGTTTTTCTCGTTGAATGGACATACTGTAAACTGTTTTGGATGGATTTCTTCCCCGCAAATCTTTCGAATATCTTCTTTCGGAGGTCTTACCTAAGAGTAAAGCCAAAGGTAATGGTAATTGCTATGTTTTTTAGTATTGAAATTGGATAAGTTGTCCACCGAATGCGATTAAAAAAGCCACCGACAATATGCCGGTGGCTTGAAACGAAATGACAGTTGACTGATTACTTCACGTGTTTGTTCACGATCTTAGCCAACTCGAACATAGAGATCTGGTCTTTGCCGAAGATTGGTTTCAATTTACCATCGGCATTGATGTTTCTCCTGTTTTTGCTATCCTGCAATTTGTTCTTCTTGATGTAGTCCCATATCTTTTTAACTACTTCAGTCCTTGGCAGTGGTTTGGAACCAACTACTTCAGCTAAAGTTGCACTAGGAGTTAATGGAGCCATGAAGGCTGCATTTGGTTTTCTAGCAGATTTCTTTTTTGGTGCTGCTTTCTTAGCGGCTTTTTTAGGAGCTGCTTTTTTTGCTGCTTTTGCAGGAGCTTTTTTAGCTGCTTTTTTTGTTGTCTTCTTAGCGGCTTTTTTTGCTGCTTTTGCCATAAAAATTAGAATTTAAGGATTAGTAAGAACGTTCTTTACTATGGACTAAATTAATATTATCTCTCAAATACAACCAAAGAAGTTTTCCATATACGTCAATAACGTTCCGCCAGAGACAAAACAAGGATATTTTTTGGTCTCCTCCCAGCCATTTTTGGCTACACTTTTTGTGCCCTTTTTTGATCATTTTCAGAACCTCCAGCCAGGTCCCGGTGTGGAGGTACTGCCATTTTCAAAGGAAATAGTCACTGTCAAAATGCGTCATGGAGACCAAGATCAGTGCATAAGTGAGGCAGCGATTCGTATCTTTCGAAGGGCCCAAAGAGGCTTTCCTCCCCGGCTTTTTCTCACCGACCTCACTCCTTTTTCACTGCCAAAAGATGGGCTGATCGATGCAGTTGAGGGGGCGAATCCACAGCTTTGATCGGCCTTACCCAGGGCGAGGCAGGGGAATAGCCGTATCGTAAGATTGGCTTCTAAAGCAGACAAACAGGACACAGAGGGCCGCTGAGGAAAACAGAGAACCGCAGAGAAAAGGGGGCAGGCACGCAGTTAGGTGGGCTTTGAGTGGGAGTTGCGAGGAAGTATCATAAGATTACTGCGAAAGGCTGCTCTGCAAAGAAGGTAGCCGGATAGACGTGTCGCGGATGCTGTTGTTCATTATGAGTGTTTTACTTGCACGGCAGTTATCAACCGTCGACTGGAAGGAAGATGCAATGCAAAAAAACCTGCCGTTTCGAGTGGTACCGAATTTGTAGCTATGGCCGTATGGCGATCATTCCAAACAGGTTTTTTCTTACGAAAGGAACGGGTGTTCACGAAAAAGAGTTGAGGGCTTTTGAAGTAGCGCTAAGAGATGCAGGTGTACATACCTGCAACTTCATCAAGACCTCGAGCATTATTCCGCCGGGCTGTAAACAGATTTCTTTGGAAGAAGGCAGGAAGTTGCTGAAACCGGGGCAGATCACTTTTGCAGTCATCGCTCAGTCGGAAACCAACGAGCCGGGACAGATCGTTTCCGCAGGTATCGGGATGGCACAACCAAAAGACAAAACACAACATGGTTTTCTTGCAGAGGCGGAAGAGGTCATTGGTCAGACATCTGAAGACTTGGAACATGACGTAATCGAAATGGCTATAGAGAATCTGATCGCCCAAACCAACCCAAAGTTTGATGCCGAGAGGGTGTTTCGTAAGGGCAAGAAGAACTATTCGATAGAAGGACAGGACATCCTCGTAGACAGCGTTGTTGCATCTGCCGAGGGCGCCGAGAAGAACCAGTTTACGGTTGTTGTAGCGCTGGCCGTGTTTATTTATGATAACTAGTGTGGGAATAACTTCTGGATGACCAGGTCCATCACCTCGACGAGAATGAGGATGATCACGATCCATTCCAAAATATTGCTGTTGCGATATTGTAGTAAGCCACGGAAAAGTTCCAGGTTGTCGCGCACTATATTCAGCCCCTCCCCTATCATACGCACCCGGATCTGCAGATCAAATGTTCGTTTAAGATCAGCATCTATCTTGTTGAGGCTCTCATCTTCCCAGGTTTCGGGAGGAGAATCGAAGACGTAAATATTCTCAGCGATCCTGTTGCGCAATAACAAGGTCCTGCCAATGTATTTCTTTAGTTTCTTGCCCGATATGCCCAGGCGACCCTTATTTTCAAGCTTCTGAGTGTAATAGTTCGTGTCCGTCAGTAGCTTGTTGGTTTGTTCTTCATAATAATCAATGGCTACGGATTGCGATACATTCAACATGACAAGGCGCAGTACATCTATAGTAGCGGAGGGTACTTCAATTTTATTGAAACCCACGCGTAAATCTTTAACGCCCGTTTCAAGAAGGAATTCATCGGTTAGCTTATTGGCAAAAATGTTTTTGCAGAAAGGAATAATCTCCTTTAGCATTTCTCCGATAGCAGCATCATCATAATTAAGAAAACAAACTGCTCCATACTTAAACACATAGACATACCTGTCCGGCCCAGTCTTGAAAAATAGTTCTGCCGGGTCACTATAATGCAGTTCTGCGTTGAAAGATTGAGAGAAGGCTTTGACATCAATCGAGTCGGCGATCTGGTAAGAAATTACTTTCTGGGTCATTAAGAAAGTTACAGAAAAACTGGCGCTGAAACACTGATGGAAGCACAACAAAAACCCCGCAAGGATTTGCGGGGTGCATTGCAACCTAACACATGATAAAACCTATTTTGTAGTCTTTTCGTTCATTTTGTGTACTGCAGAATGTTTATACTTGCGTTTAATCATTCTAGCGGCGGGTGCAGTGCTTCCCTTTGATGTTTCGTTGGCTCTCGCTTCTGAGGAAGAACTGCTGGTTTTCGTAATTGTCTTCGATTGAAAACCCGGGCCTATATTTGTGGTCTTCAGGGTCGTCGTTTTTGGTGTTTTCCGGGTAGATTGAGCGGAACTAACAATAGCCAGTGCACCCACAAGAAGGAAACTTAAGAATGCTTTTTTCATGACTGGTGTTTTGTGCTACAAAGTGAACTTGTATTCTAAAATTTTTTTGACCGTTAACAGCCAATTAACCGTAGGCCTCTTGCTTTGCACAAACCGTTTTAGACGTATTATTGTCCGTTAAGGACCGGTTAATTAAAAAGAGGGTTTGGAAAGCATGCGTCAACTTTGCTAAATTCAATAATCAGCAGAACCGTCCTTCGCATGCCCCTTCGTTCAAAAACAATTCGTCTCGCGATCTTTGCCAGTACTTTAGTAATTGCTACCATTATCATCTTCCAGTTAGTGTGGCTTCGGGATGTGTATTACCGCGAACAAAAAGACTTCGACCGCTCGATTGCCAAAGCGGTAAGAGGATTTTACGAGGACATCAATGAAACTTCGGTTGTATCTCACAACCTGAACGAATTAATCGCGAAACAAGACGACCAGACGTTTAAAGTTCGCCTGAACCGGCCCCGAATAAGCCTCGACAGTACGCGGTTTTATTTGCAAGGAGAGCTCGAAGACGAGGACATATTTACAGACTGCTATACGGGCTTTTATGACGCCCTTAAGGGTGGGTATGATTTCGTAGTCTATCTTCCTTCAGCGACTACAGCTAAGAACGACAAGATCACGATGCCTGCTTCGGCAGAACATTACAACCACCTGACTCTTTATTTCCCTCACCGCAACCGGTATATTCTTTCGAAGATGAACTTCTGGATCATTTCGAGCGTTATTCTTCTGTTGGTTCTAATACTACTTGGAAGTAGTATTTATTACCTCTATCG
>DATDNL010000052.1:0-3503 GCA_036518315.1 Flavisolibacter sp.
AATAATTAAACTGAATTGTGGCTTAACAATAAAGGATTGAGCGGGCTACTGCATAGGATGGGAAAGGCGATTACAATAGGTTAAGCGAGAATGCATAGGGAGATACGTTTACAGGGGGTCAGGATGATGTCGCCTTTTCTAGATGAATCGGTAACGGTCTTTTTTTTAAAATGCCAGTCTTAAGCTGAGGAGTTTATCTTCAAGAGGTAGGGAAAAACGCTTAGTCAGTAACAAATGTATCGAAATAGATTCCACATATCAAAATATTTCTTTCATCATCTTAGAATTTTTTTTCTATTGTTAAACCCACTGATGTCATTAAACGTACACATTATATTGAGCTAATATATGGAGTCGGGTTTATCAGATTAACAGCTCATCCGTAAAGGTATCCAATTCAACTACCGCCCAACCCCTTTTTTGCTCCGCGCTGCAATAATTTTCGTAAGTTCCCTACACTAAAACCTACTAGTTATGAGGAAACTTGCTCTTTTGCCAGGCTGCCTTTTTTCTGCAATTTCTTTGTTCGCGCAGATCGATGCAGGCCTCTTCCGCTTCCCCGATATTTCAAAAGACCAGATCGTCTTCACATATGCCAATGATCTTTGGCCAGGTGCAGGGCGAAGAAGAGAGGGAAGTTGGCGGTCACGGTGTCGTTAGCTTCATCCAGGTGTTGCAAAGCGTCTTCGACGAAGTAGTAAAGCTCTGTATTGGTCTCCGGTTGTTTCAGGCATTTACTGACAAGCTCAATCATAAAAAGTGCGACTGCATTCTTCCTCACGTCCGACAGAATGTGTTGATACAGGTAGCCCCACCTGAATTCCTTAAGCCGCTGAAGGTTCTTGAATTCGTTCCTGTAGGCGACTAACTCAAGCATCGCAGCGGGCTGGAACAGGTTTGCTTTTGCTGTTCCTTTCTTCGTCGGCGTACGAACCCCATTCACCAGGTAAGACTGGAGACCAAACAGCTCCGTAAATATGGTGACCACTAAACTGGTTTCACCGTATTTGACAGCTCTGAGGACAATACCTTTCGTTTTATGGATCATGCTTCAAAGTAATGGCCGTTGGCGGCCAACCTATTTCGAAATAAATACAATCTTGGTTACTACTTTTTCCTGCTTATTGTCATCCTCTGCAATCACAAGATAGATGCCAGATGCTGCCTGCCTGCCGGTATAATCCTTTCCATTCCATACGGCCTGGCCGCCGGTTGCTCTTGTTTGATACACGAGGCGTCCGTTGGTTTCGGTGATCTTGACTATACTGTTGTCCGGCAGTCCCCTAATACCAATGTTGCCATTGTAGGAAGGAGGAACGGGATTAGGAAATACGAGTACATTGTTCTTAGTCTCCTGTGCATTAGTCGCCGTTCCCCTGTAGGAACAAATACCTTTTGCTGTTCCAAAGAATACTTCACCTGTCTTACCATCTATGGCGATGCTTTTGACATCGTCGCTGAGCAAGGCACTGTTCTCTTCCGTAAAATGTTCAAGCACCTTGTCGCCATCTGCATTTAATAGCCATGCTCCACTCGAGGTAGCCATCCATTTTCGGTCTGCACCGTCGACGGCAATGCTTGTTACTCCCTGTCCCTTAAACAGGTAATTAGCAAAGCTACCTTCTTTGATGACGGGCCAAATAGCATCACAACCGGAGCCAAAGGTTTCCTGCGGGCATTGCAGAATAGCCACGCCATCGGTTGTGCCGACCCAAATGAAACCACTTCTGTCTTTTGCAATACTTAGCACTTCATTAGACGGAAGATTACCAACGCCGGGACCCATCTTCAACAGTTTCCAGCGGTCATCTCCGGCATTATCAATGGTGTTGTTATCATTGAAGACCAGCAGACCATTGCCAAGAGGGGATGCGATCCATTTTTGGTTGGCGTCGTCGATTACGATTTGTGCAGCAGCATTATTGCTTAAGAAGAAAGGAACTGAAAACGATTTCCACGAGCCATTTGTTTTAAGAACATGCAGTTGATGGTTGGCGCCGAAGTTCGTAATCCAAAGGTTGCCATCGGCATCAAAGGCCAGACCGGAAACACGATAGCTACCGGGATCACCAACCGTTTGCTCAATGGGAGAATTCTGCTTATAGATCTCGAATTGGTTATTGGTTTTTACATGGAGTAAGCCGCCGCCAAAGGAGCCTCCCCAAATGGATTCGTCCCTCGGGTCGATGGCAACGGTGATGAAATCCATCATTGTATCGAGCAGCGGGAAGTTGAACTGGTTATAGTTGGTCCAGGTGCCGTCATCCAACTTGTAAATACCATTCCTGTTATACTGGTAATTCCATGAGTCGTTGACGGTGCCGGCGGCAGCATAAAACTTTCCATTATGGACTGTCATTCCGCCGGAAGCAATGTCCTCGGGTGAATTTAACTTATAGGATTCATAACCGCCTCCCGTCCAACCGGAGAGGCCATCATACTTGTCGGCGATCCAATAGTTGTGATTTACACTAATGGCATTGGAGGGATAATCAGTCACTCCATTCGCTTGAATAATTCTTTCGGTGGAACCATCCGCACGTAAGACCACTACCTGGCTGCCCACAGTTTTACGCTGGCAGACCAACAATTTGTTTTCTGATACATTAATAGAAACGATGGGCGTTCCGTTTGTGAAGAATAAGTTCCATATACCTGCATTATCGACGAAGACAGAGTCGTTCTGCAAGGCAATGGTTTTGTTTTGAAGAGCGGCCACATATCTGCAAGGAGAGGGAGAGAGACCATTAGAGCCGGAAAGGGTTTGCCAGTTCTTGAAGTCGGCGGGGTTGCTATTCGTTACGGAAATTGTCTTTAATCCTTCTTCGGTAGCTGCGTAGAAGAAGTTGTTGTTTTTTGTGAAGGCGTTCGTCTTTACGAAATTGCCATTGTTACCAATGATCCAGGAGTCTTTGATTTCCTGTTTGTCAGCGTCAACTACAAGGACCCCGAGGCCGGTGGAAAGGTACCACCGATTGTTGTCGGGGAAGATTTGGTAAATGCTTTTGTCACCGGAACTGTTTTCTCGTTTCAGATCGGGGATATTGTGAATGCCTTTATCGTCAACAAGGTCAATATTACTGTTTGAGTAGGCGATCATTAGTTTTTTAGAAATGGCGTCGTACTTTATTGTATTGATACCTGTTTCGCTTAGGCCGGATATTTTGCTAAGGCGCTCAATTTCGTTGGATGCCAGGTCGACTGTAAAAAGACTGTAGGGCGTGGCGGAATATATTTTGGTGTCGGAAGCAGTAACGTCAATCGCACTGTGGTAGGGCAGGTGTTCCCGCCACATTCCGATAGCTGGAAAATTGTTTTGCGCGGGCGACTTAATGCAACTGAACAGGACCAAGAACAGGATACTCCATCTCACGTTTCAAAGCTAATAAAAGGAGAGAGAGTTTGGGGTTTGGAGTTTGGAGTTGGGGTTTAAGATCACGAGAGTTTACAGGTTCGGATGTTCGATGTTCGAGGTTCGATGTTCGAAGTTGGGGTCGTTTACG
>DATDNL010000053.1:0-8625 GCA_036518315.1 Flavisolibacter sp.
AGATTGATATAACGGTCAATGTGAGCAAGGCTTATTATGATATTCTCACAACGCAGCAACAGATCAAGGTGGCTGATGAAAACATTGCCAGGCTGCAGAAGAGCTTAGAGGATGCTTATTACCGTTACCAGTCGGGTGTGACCGACAAGACGGATTACAAGCGGGCGCAGATTGCACTTAACAATACCAAGGCTACGAAGCAAACGAATGAAGCGGCACTGGTAGCAAGGCTGGAAAACCTCAGGAACTTTATGGGATACCCTGTAGGGGCCCCTCTGACCGTTGTGTATGATAGTCTCCAAATGGAGAAGGAAGTGGGTTTCGACACACTGCAAAGACCTGATTTCACTCGAAGGATTGAATACCAGCAGTTGCTCACTCAAAAAAGCCTGCAGCAGGCTAACGTAATTTACCAGCGGAATTCTTTTTTGCCGAATGTTTCTGCCACTGCCATTTACAATTTTAACTACCTGTCGAATAGTTTCGGGAAGCTATATGGTAACAATTACCCTAACTCCTATGTTTTTCTCACAGCAGGCATCCCAATCTTCCAGGGAGGCAAACGAACTGCCAACATAAAGGCTGCAAAGATTGGAGTGTCGCAGGTTGATCTTGAATTGTCGAATCTCGGTAACGTGATCAACAGCCAGTATGCAACGGCATTGAGTAATTACAAAGGAAGCCTGGCGAACTACCTCGCATCCAAAGAGAATGTCGCCCTGGCACAGGAAGTATATGATGTGATCAACCTTCAATATAAGGCAGGTATCAAGACCTACCTTGAAGTGATCAATGCGGAGACTGACCTGCGCACTTCGCAGATCAATTATTTCAATGCTTTGAACCAGGTATTAGCCGCTAAGGTTGATGCCCAACGCGCCCTGGGCCTCATTGCTTATTAAACAAACCACCCATTCCCTTAGAAGTAAAACACAGAATGAAAATGTATCCAAAGTTCAAATACCCGGCTCTTGTAATCGCTCTTGGCTTTGTTGCCTGTAAGGCTAAAGTATCTACTCAGGCTGGCCCGCCGCCACCGGTTAGTGTATCGGTGATCACCGTGAAAGACACCGTGGCAGGATCCTATGATGAGTATCCTGCGACGGTAGCTGCCTTGAATGAAGTGAAGTTGACGGCCCAGGTGAGCGGCTATATCACCGGTGTCTATTTTAAAGACGGTGATAAAGTGAGCAAGGGAGAACGGTTGTACACCATAGACCAACAAGTGTACGGTGCCAACCTGCAACAAGCCATCGCTAACCTGCAGGTGCAGCAAACCAATTTGTTGAAGGCTCAGAAGGATGCTGACCGCTACCACGAACTGCAAAAGCATGATGCCATAGCTACACAGCAGGTGGATTATGCAGATGCTGCGCTCGATGCTGCAAGGAAACAAGTGGCAGCGGCCCAAGCCAATGTAAATGCAGTGAGAGCGAACGTCGGTTTCGCCGTGATCAGGGCGCCATTCTCCGGAACAATCGGTATCTCGCAAGTAAAGGCCGGGACTGCAGTTGTAGCAGGGCAAACGGTTTTGAATACTGTGTCTACTGACGACCCGGTGGCTGTGGATATTAACGTAAACCAGAATGACATCTTTCGCTTCCTGAAGCTTCAACAGCAGAAACAGGACAAGTTCGATACTACGTTCACTCTCTACTTCGGTGGCGACCGTTACGATTTCCCCGGGAAGATATACCTCATTGACCGCGCCGTTGATCAACAGACCGGTACCATCAAGGCAAGACTGCTTTTCCCTAACCAAAGGGGAATGCTGAAGCCCGGTATGAATGCTACCGTAAAAGTTGCAACCAACAACCGTTTCCCGTCTATTGTGATTCCTTATAAAGCAGTGACAGAACAATTGGGTGAAAACTTCACGTACGTGGTGGGCGATAGCAATAAGGTGCGACAGCAGAAGGTGGAGTTGGGCCCCCAGCTAGGAGGAGGTGTTGTTATCACAAGTGGATTGCAGGCCGGTGACCGCGTAGTAGTAGAAGGTGTACAGAATCTGCACCAGGGATCGGTAATTACGACAGGCGGAGCGCCATCACAAGCACCATCACAGAAGAAATAGCAGGATCATTGACCCATTAGGAGAATGCAAACGAAAACCAGAAAGACTTTTTCATGATCGCAGAAACTTTTATCAAACGCCCGGTTACTGCCATTGTTATCTCGATAGTAATTGTGCTGGTAGGTATCATTGCTATGGCAACCCTGCCTATTGCTCAGTACCCGGACATTACGCCGCCCACTGTTAACATCACGGGAAACTTCACAGGTGCCGACGCTGAAACTGTTGAGCAGACGACTACTACCGCCATCGAGACGCAGGTGAACGGTTCACCAGGCATGGACTACATAAGCAGTAACAGTACTTCGAGTGGACAGAGCTCTATTACTGCAACTTTTAAAGTAGGTACAGATATCAATATCGCAACATTGGATGTGCAGAATCGCGCCAGTGTTGCGCAGCCCAGTTTGCCGGATGCGGTTAAGCGTCTTGGTATCACTGTAAGAAAGAGAAACCCTGCCATCATGGTGGCACTGGCTTTCTATTCACCCAATGGCACACACGATGCAAAGTTCATTGGCAACTTCACGAACATCTACATGAAGGACGTGCTACAACGTGTGCCAGGTGTGGGAGATATTGTAACGCGTTCTGCAGATTTCAGTATGCGTATCTGGCTAAACCCTGATAAACTGGCGGCGCTGAACCTGACACCGGCGGATATAACGGGTGCTCTGACGGAACAGAACCTGCAAGTGGCTGCGGGAACGGTGGGTGCAACTCCCCAACCCTTGCAACAAAGTTTTGAATACAGTGTGTTGACCAATAGTCGTATCAATTCGAAGGAGGAGTTTGAAAACATCATAGTAAGGAACTCATCCGCTACAGGAAGCCTTGTCTATTTGAAAGATGTTGCGCGAGTGGAACTGGGTGTTTTTGACTATAATAATAATGCCTTTGTAAACGGTAAGCCTGCCGCTTTCCTCCTGATCTACCAGGCGCCGGGGGCCAATGCTTTGACAACGTTTGAAGGCGTAACGAAAGCACTCGACGAAGCCCGGAAGACTTTTCCTTCTGACATTGACTACCTGATGCCGCTGGAAACGGTCTCCGTTGTGAAGACATCCATTAACGAGGTGGTGATGACGTTATTGGAAGCGTTGGGACTTGTGGTATTTGTTGTGTTCCTGTTCCTGCAAAACTGGAGGGCTACGCTGATTCCACTGCTGGCAATCCCGGTATCATTAATTGGAGCCTTCGCCTTTTTTATTCCTTTCGGGTTCACCATTAACACCCTTACTCTGTTTGCCTTTGTGTTGGCCATCGGGATTGTGGTGGATGATGCCATCGTGGTGGTGGAAGCTGTGCAGCACTATATTGATCACAACAAATTGTCGCCACGGGAAGCTACCCGGGCGGCCATGAAAGATATCTCAGGTCCTGTGATCGCCATTGCCTTAATCCTTGCGGCTGTATTTGTGCCTGTTGGGTTTATACCAGGTATCGTAGGAAGACTGTACCAACAGTTTGCCATTACCATTGCTATATCCGTGTTGATCTCGGCATTTGTGGCCTTATCGCTTACGCCGGCTCTTTGTACGATCATGCTTCGGCCCTCAAAACCTGAAGAGGCAAAGAAGAATGTTTTGGAGAAGTTCTTTGTGCTGTTCAACCATGGCTTTTACAACCTAACGTCGAGGTATACGAATGGGGTAAGATCATGGATAAGGAAGACTCCTTATGTACTGGTAATGATGGTGGTCTTGTTCTTTGGGCTGTTCCTACTGTTTAAGGCCAAACCAACAGGATTCATTCCGACAGAGGATGAGGGACGTTTGTATGTGACCTATGAAATGCCGGAAGCCACGTCAACAACAAGAAGCATTGCAATGCTGAGGCAAATCGTTGGCAGGATAAGAAAGCTGCCTGAAGTGAAGACAGTTGGTGGTTTGGCGGGGCTTAATATCATCAGTTTCTCCAACAAGACCAACGTGGGTACCATCTTCGTACTGCTAAAGCCATGGGATGAACGTAAAGGAGACGAGCATACGTCACAGGCAGTATCTGCAAAGATCTCTAAGGCGGTTGCTGATATCAGGGAAGCGCGTGTTCTCGCCATCATGCCTCCTGCCATTCCAGGACTGGGTGCCACTTCAGGATTTACGTTCGAACTGCAGCAAACTACCAGCAATGATAGCCTTCAACAGTTTGAAGCCGTGTCCCGTAAATTCCTTGCTGCGCTAAATCAACGCCAGGAGATTGGCATGGCGTATACTTTCTTCAACACACGTACGCCTTCTTATAAGTTGGATGTTGACAGGGAAAAGGCAAAGCAGCTCAATGTGAATGTGGCGAGCGTGTATTCAACCTTGTCGACATTGCTGGGGAGTACTTACGTCAATGACATCAATTTATACGGAAGAAACTTCAGGGTGATGGCGCAGGCGGACAGTAGTTACCGGTCCTCACTCGACCAATTGAATCATTACTATGTAAAGAACAACTCCGGGGGCATGGTACCGCTGACTTCATTAGTGACGACTAAACTGGTGGAAAGCCCGGCTGTGATCTCGCACTACAACATCTATCGATCGATAGAAATCAACGGTTCTCCGAAACAAGGATATAGTAGCGGACAGGCGATTGATGCATTGAAGGAAGTGGCGGCGCAGACCCTGCCTGCGGGATATGGATACGAGTTCTCCGGTATGAGCCGCGAGGAAATCAAGGCAGGAAACAGCTCGATCTACATCTTCATGCTTTCATTAGTCTTTGTGTTCCTGTTTCTTGCTGCCCTGTATGAGAGCTGGTCTATCCCTTTCTCTGTGTTGTTTGCAGTGCCGATTGGTGCAATGGGATCTATTATAACCCTTACATTCTTGCCTTCACTTACTAATAATATCTATGCGCAGATTGGTTTGATCACGCTGATCGGCCTGGCTGCGAAGAATGCGATCCTGATTGTTGAATATGCCAAGGAAAGGGTGGACCATGGGATGGAAATCATACAGGCGACACTGACAGCCGTGAGCCTTCGTTTGAGACCAATCATCATGACATCACTGGCGTTTATACTCGGGGTATTACCGTTGGCGCTTGCTACAGGTGCTGCTTCCCAAAGCCGCCGGACGATCGGGTGGACGGTTTTTGGAGGAATGCTTGCCGCAACCACCCTGGCGATTTTTGTTGTGCCGGTGTTATTCGTACTGATTACGAAAATGTCTTACGGAAAGAAGCTAAAGAGAATGCGCGACGAGGTGGAGAAAGAGCACGAGGTGGACCGGCATATTATTACTGATAACCTTTGATGATCCTGTGTAGTATTGGAGGTATTTTTACCTTCAATACTACCATGTTTGAGCTCCTCCATAAAAAGATCAGCGCGCAGGTTGCGATAACCGAAGAAGAATTTGAGTACTGTAAAACCCTCCTTACTACCCGGTCTCTTCGCAAGCGACACTACCTGTTACAACAGGGTGACGTTTGTAAGTACCAGGCCTTTGTCGAAAAAGGAATACTGCGCTCCTACACCGTGGACGAAAAAGGCTACGAGCACATTTTGCAGTTCGCGTCCGAAGGCTGGTGGATGGCCGACCTTTCCAGTTACCTAAATAACGAGCCTTCCTTTTTGAATATGGATGCAGTTGAAGATGCTGAGCTTTTGTTGATCGACAAAGATTCATGGGAGAAAGCGATGGAGAAGGTGCCGAAGCTGGAGCGTTACTTCAGGATCATTATTCAGAACCACCTGGTAGCTACGCAAAAAAGGTTATTAGAGTCATTCAGTGAAACGGCAGAGGAAAAGTACCTCCGCTTCCTTCAACAATTCCCCGGATGCGAGCAACGCGTTCCCTTGCATATGATCGCTTCTTACCTCGGCATTAAAAGAGAAACCCTCAGCAGGCTGCGCAAACAGATTGAGCCACAATGATGTGACCCAGGTCACAGGTATTTCTTATCCCATCTCAATGGTAACAGCCTGCTTGAAGGTGTAGTTTTGTGCTTCAAGAGAGGTAATTATGACAAACAAAATATTAGGTCTACACCACATCACGGCCATTGCAGGCGAAGCACAACGGAATTACAATTTCTACACAAATACGTTAGGATTAAGATTAGTGAAGAAGACCGTGAACTTTGACGACCCGGGTACTTACCACTTTTATTATGGTGATGAAGTGGGAACACCGGGGTCTATTCTCACCTTCTTTCCATGGGAAGGTATTCAAAAAGGAAGAGCAGGATCAGGCATGGCCACTGAAATTGGATACTCAGTTCCTGCAGGTAGCCTTGATTTCTGGAATGATCGCTTCAAAGAGCTGAAAGTGAAACAGGGTGAAAGAGGTGAAAGATTTGGTGAGCAATATCTTCCGTTTGAAGATCCGGATGGGCTGCTATTGAACCTGGTGGTTCCTACTGCTGATGATTCGAGGAAGGGGTGGACGACGAATGCTGTAAAAGAAGATGCGGCAACGAGAGGGTTCCACAGCGTGGTACTTACGGTTAGGAAGGTAGAGCCAACAGCGAAGATCCTTACAGAGATATTTGGTTATAAACTGTTGAGGCAGGAAGGTAATCGCTATCGTTTTATTACAGACGCTAACACTACTGCGAACATTGTTGACATTGTTGAGGATGCCAATGGCGCACCCGGACACAACGCCGGTGGAACCAATCACCACGTGGCTTTCCGTGCGAAAGATGATAACATCATGATGGAATTCCGTGAGAAGGTAAAAGCTGCGGGGCTAAACATAACGGAAAAGATCGACAGGAATTATTTCTATTCACTTTACTTCAGGGAACCTAATGGAGTGTTGTTCGAGATTGCATCAGATAATCCAGGCTTCGCCACCGATGAACCTGTGAAGGAGTTGGGAACACACCTGATGTTGCCTGCTCAATATGAAGAACACAGGGAAAGAATAGAAGCATGGCTGCCCGTATTGAATCAAGCTTAAACGAGGGAAGCGATTATGCACAAGAAAAATATAATCACAGCAGGAAAAGAATTGACAAAGGATAGTAAGGTGTTGGTGATGATCCACGGAAGGGGAGGAAGTGCGGAAGATATTCTTTCGCTTGCTTCCTACCTTGAAGTGAAGGACTTTAGTTTGATGGCACCGCAAGCCACCAATAACACATGGTATCCTTACTCGTTCCTGGAGAAGCCGTCAAGGAATGAGCCATGGCTTTCTTCTGCACTGGGTATCTTAAAAGACCTTGTGGATGATATAGCCGCTAAGGGCATCCCAACGCAGAACATTTACTTCATGGGCTTTTCACAAGGGGCTTGTCTTACGCTGGAATTTGTTGCCCGGAATGCGAACAGGTATGGAGGTGTTGTTGCTTTTACGGGCGGCTTGATTGGAGATAAGATCTACCAAAAAAATTATGAGGGGGATTTCGGGGGAACACCCATATTCATCGGAACGAGTAACCCTGATCCTCATGTACCGGTGGAGCGTGTGTATGCAACTACAAATATTCTTAAGGACATGAATGCAGAGGTGAGCGAAAAGGTCTACAATAATATGGGGCATACGATCATTCACGATGAGATAGAGACCGCTAACAAAGTGGTATTTGGGAAAGAAGAGATAAGTTGAAGAGCCTGTTGCTTTAGTATTATTTCATAACCTTGCACTCAAAATAGAAAGATGATAGCATTTTTAGGAATGGGTTTATTAGGTTCCAATTTCGTGAAGGCCATGCTAAAGAGGGGCGACCAGGTGCAGGTCTGGAACCGTACGACTTCAAAAACAAAAGATCTGGAACAATACGGTGCTAAAGCGTTTGAGCAAGTCGAAGATGCCGTAAAAGGAGCTGAACGTATTCATCTTACGCTGAAGGACGACGCCTCTGTTGAGGAAGTGTTGCAAGCAGCGAGCAGTGCATTGAAACCAGGTGCTATTATTATTGATCACACGACCACTTCGAAAGAAGGTGCGATCAAAAGAACAAGGGAGTGGGAACTAAAGGGCTTTTCATATCAGCACGCGCCTGTTTTTATGGGGCCTATCAATGCCTTGGAAAGCACTGGGATAATGATGGTTTCAGGAGACGGGGAATTGATTGACCAACTGAAGCCTGAGTTGTCGCTCATGACGGGTAAGTTATTGGATTTTGGTACCGAGGTGGGAAAGGCGGCGGCCATAAAATTAATAGGCAATGCTTACCTGGTATGCTTCACTGCAGGCATCCGCGACACACTTGCCCTCGCTAAAGCACTCGAGGTTTCTGTCCCTGATGTTTCCAATTTCTTCGAGCTGTGGAATCCTGCTGCGTTATTGCAGGCAAGGCTAAAAAGAATGACTTCGGGCGACTACAGTCAGCCCTCGTGGGAGTTGAGCATGGCGAGGAAAGATACCGGGCTGTTTATGGAAGCTGCGGAGGACAAAGTCGATCTTGCCATGATTCCGTCTATCGCGGCATTGATGGACGAGTGGATCGCCAAAGGATTTGGTAATAACGATTGGACGGTAATTGCAAAGGATTCAATTTGATCTATTAGAATGGTTGTATGAAAAAGGCTATCGTTTTTAGATAGCCTTTTTAGTTTGTTATTGCTTCACCATCTTCACCGATTGCTCGGCACCGCCGGGCCAAAT
>DATDNL010000054.1:0-4483 GCA_036518315.1 Flavisolibacter sp.
GAAATTGATGCCCACCTGCAAATTATTCGTAACCAGGGCCGGCAGGCATTTCTTGATTTGAAGCCAGAGAATTTCAGCCGCATCCTTCATGATTATTCCAATGCACAAAAGGGATTTGTACTCTGGAAGGATATGTTAGAGGAACGGTTGGTTTAATCTCTGATTAGACTTTGGGAGATGGGAAGTTCCTAAAACGCCCAAATGGGTACATTAGGTGTTTTATATGTACTCCAAAAGTCTAAAATGGGTACATATCATTCGGCATCTGTACCCGAAAATGCAAAATTCCGCCCCAAGCATAGTTGCTTAATATTGCATCATTAATGCATCAATTGCATCCCCATTGGGTCAAAACGGGCTCAAATGGCTCATCACTGGCTCGCTTTCACTTAATAGCCCTGTTCACGTACCGTGTACATCCTAAAAAAGTGAACAAAATACCTCTCCAGATTAGAGTCTTTTCTTTCAAATAAAGGACTGTTTAATATCTGCCCACTTGCATATAGTCTTCAATAAGCTTAAGGCCCTTAATAAAGTTCGACCCGGTACAACCTGCTTCTACCGGAGCCCTCCAATTTGGAGGGTTTTTTTATTTCCTAAACTTTAGATATAGATTCATTGCCCGTTTCTGAACTACCCTTCGTTGTTGCGCCGCCCAGGCGAATTGCCAGATTTTGTTAAACGATTGCATCTGTCAGCTTAAAGCGATAATTTTCGGTAAGCGATTGATGCCTTGAGAAACCTAGTTTTAATAATTGCCTGCCTTTTTATAAGCCTGATTGGCTACGGTCAGAACTATATCAAGGGAATTGTGAGAAATGAAAAAGGATTTGTACTGCCACACGTAGCGGTCCAGGCCTCTTCCACTGATGAATTAAACTATACAGACAAAGACGGAAAATTTGTACTTGGCGTAAAGACGGATCGCGACTCCGTTTCGTTCTTCAAGGAAGGCTACGTGCCAATGAAACGGTTGTTGAGCGTCCCCGGTTATCATGAAATTGTTTTGCAGAAGCAAAACCCGGCTGAAAAGCACCTTGTCTCCTATATTAAAAGTCGCCACGACGACGAAAGTATCGTCGCTTATGGTGGAGAAACGTACGAAAGTCTTATTGAAAACCCGGTTGTTTATACAAAGGAAACCTCGAGCGTTTCTTTTAGCGTTAATACAAACCTCGCTTCGTACAGTAACATACGGCGGTTCATAGACATGAATGAACACGTCCCTCCTGATGCGGTGCGTGTTGAGGAAATGTTGAACTACTTCAACTTCAATTACAAGGAACCGCCAGCGGGTCAAACCTTCATATCGTCGGATGTGATCACCTCCTGCCCATGGAATAACAAACACCAGTTAGTGTTCTTAAACGTATCGGCCAAAAAGGTAAACGTTGATTCAGTACCGCCGAGCAACCTTGTGCTGCTGGTCGATGTGTCGGGCTCAATGGACCTGCCGAATAAGCTTCCTTTAATTAAATCGGGACTTCGCTTACTTGTAAACAATCTACGGGCGATCGATACCGTTTCGATTGTCAGCTATGGAAACGCAGTGAGTATTAATGCGGAACGCCTCAGCGGTGACCAGAAGGATAGTTTGCTAAAAGTAATCGAAGACTTAGACGCGGGGGGGAGCACTCCAGGGGAGGCTGGCCTCAGGCTTGCGTACAAGGTAGCGAAGAGAAGAATGATCGCTAAGGGTAACAACCGAATAATTTTGGCAACTGATGGTGATTTTAATGTTGGAGCCTTTACCGAAAAGGATCTTGAACAATTAATTGAACAACAAGAGGAAACCGGGATTCATCTCACCTGCCTGGGTGTGGGTATGGGTAATTTTAAAGACTCCAAACTCTCGCGGCTTGCATTGAAGGGACAGGGAAACTTTGCCTACCTGGATAATGAACAGGAAGCTGAAAGAGTCTTAGTTACTGAACTGACCCAAACCCTGTTTACCGTGGCAGAAAATGTTTACCTGGATATAAGCTTCGACTCGACGGTTGTTCAAGAGTTCCGACTGATCGGTTATGAAAACAAACAATCGGCGATGGAGGACAGTCTCGCTGAATTGCAGGGTGGAGACATAGGTTCGGGGCATTCTATAATGGCCGTGCTTGAAATTGCATCCAACAGCGGTTCAGCGAAGCCAATTGGAACTGTTGCAGTGCATTACAGGATGCCGGGTGGCTTCGTTGACAGCGAGACGAGGTTTTCGTGCAGCAACCATTATGTTCGCTATGATAGTCTCGATCAAAATTTAAAGAAGGCCATCAACCTCGTCATGCTGGGTATGAAACTTAAATATTCGGCTTACGCAAAACGAATTAGCTGGGACTATATTGAGAAAAACGCACTGAAGGTTTTCAATTCAAAAGAACCGATGGACTTGCAGTACCAGCAACTCGTTGAAAAAGCAAGAAAGATCTATCGGAAGAAGGCAAAATTTTAAACCGAGACGATACCGCTCGGCCGAGCTCCAACAGGTAACCTCTCACTATGGTTAAGAATAAGTTCTTGCTCAAGCTATACCTTTAAAAGTATGTCCACCAGTTCTTTCGGCTTGCTGAAAAACGGAGAGTGACTCGTGGGCAGGGTGTATACTTTTTCGCAGGGCGTTTCAGTGTACATTTTCCGTTGAATGAAAGGGGTGACAGCCCTGTCATCAGTACATTCAACGTAAACCCGTGGAACCCTCCCAAAGTTTGCTTCAGTTAACTGCAGCGGAGTAATACCTGATTCCACCGGTTCGTGACTCAATAAGATCTTTGCCAGTTCGGTTATATCATCAGGACAATCATGATACAAGCCTTCCTTATAAATTTCGGGTCTGAGTGTGTGGGCGTTGCCTTCTTCATTCATCACGACGTGAGGTTTTAGCCACCCTTCGCTATCCTGCACTGAATATTCTCTTTGAGTTTTACCATTGGGAACCAGGTAGGCAGCTAGGTATACCAGTTTTTCAATCTTATCGGGACGGTATTCTGCGGCCTGCGAGATCATGATGCCATTTTTACTATGACCAACCAAAATGACCTTACCCGGAATGCTGTCAATGAGTGCGCAAATTTTTTCGACTGTGGTTTCCATCTTTACCTGGTCAATCGGTGTTTTATCCCTCCCCATGCCCGGAAGATCAATCGCAATTGCTTTATGACCGGCTTTCTCAATCAATGGAACTACTTTATGCCAATTCCATGCACTATGCCAGGAACCGTGAATTAAAACATATGTCTTCATAAACCTTTTTGCGAAAATGCAATTAGCGAGGAGGGATATCAACCCGAAACTTGCGCAGTTTAAGAAAGGTGTTCAAAAGAGGGCCTGTTGGAACCGCCACAACTACTACTTCACTAATTCACACCCCTTATATACCTGGGTTAGTTCTGTTTGCAGCGCTTCACCGTCAATGAGGGCATGCTGTGTGGCGATTTTTCCATCCTTGAAAGTAAAGAACCGAAATCCTTTGATGTTGGCTTGTTTTCCTGTTGCTTCGATACCTCTCCACGTGCCGACGTGGGTGACGTCGAAACGTATTCTCACGGCTACCTGGTCGCCTTCAGCAACTATGGACTCGATATGGGTTCTGTGATTGAAGGCGATACTGGTATTTTGAATCCAAAATTTCAAGCCTTCTTTTGTAGGTGGAACCGAAGGGAGAAAAGAATGATCGCGATAATCGGGATGAAGAAGTTCATCCAGGACATCGAAGGTTTCGTTGTTCCATACTTCTTCGATAAAGCGATGAACGGTTTGTTTGTTAGTGGTTGTCTTACTGACTGACTCGTTTCGGCTTTCGGTTTGAGTGTTCATGTTTGTGGTTTTGCTGGCAAAGCTCTATTGCTGCCAAGAGCATAGTTTTGATTTAAATCACAAAATGAGTAGCCGGGATTGGTTTTATTCCATTTTATTTGTGTAGCAATGAAACGAGATCCAAAAGAAATTTTGCAGCACTACAGAGCCGAGCTGGAATCCTATTGTGCTTTTTCTTTGGAAGCTTGGGAATTGCTGGAATCGATTTTGGAGATAAGAGATGTTTCAAAAGGAGAATTGACATTGAAGGAGGGTAGGACGTGCCGGTTTATTGACTTTATTCATGTTGGTACGTTTAGAATGTATTACCTAAATGATGGTCTGGAAACGACTACGTCTATTGCGATTGAAGGCCTATTCATAACGGATATGAAAAGCCTGAGTAGCGAAACGGCTTCGAATCTAAACATACAGGCACTGGAACAGTCTATCATCGTGCGGCTGTATAAAGAAAAGCTGATCCAGTTGTATAAGCAGTCGGCGGAGCTGCAAACTGTGGGGCGAGCCATACTTGAGTCGATGGTAGTCGCAGAAAATGAATGGAAAGAAATGTACACTTTGTACGATCCGCAAAAACGATATACGTTCCTCATGCAAAAGGCTCCGCAGTTCTTTGCACGAGTTCCATTGCAATACATCGCCTCGTTTCTTGGTATCAGGAGAGAAACGTTGAGCC
>DATDNL010000055.1:0-11356 GCA_036518315.1 Flavisolibacter sp.
TTGAATATTGCCAGAAGGACGTTGTCACACTTACACAAATACTACTGCGCTTTCATTGCGAACCTCTAGTAAAAACGGAAAACATTTCTATCAAATATGTCACACAGAACCAATTATAGTTCCGGCTCCAAATGGGAAGACGTTGTTGGTTATAGCCGCGCCGTGAAAGTTGGAAACGTTGTCGAAGTGACAGGAACAGTTGCTTCGGGAGATGATGGTAATGTTGTCGGAAAGGACGATGCCTATACCCAAACGAAATACATCTACCAGAAAATACAAAAGGTGCTGCAACAAGCCGGTGCCGAAATGAAAGACGTCGTAAGAGTTAGAATGTTTGTTACCGACATCTCGCGCTGGCAGGAATATGGAAGGGCACACAGTGAATTCTTCAAAGAGATCAAGCCTTGCAATACAATGGTAGAAGTAAGCGCCCTGATTGAGCCGGAGTATCTAATAGAGATCGAGGCTACTGCCATAATCTAACGACATCCCAATAACGGCACGAAAGATAAGAACACGGATGACACGGAATTAAATGATTTATCATCTCGTCTTAAATTGATCTGTGGTCATCTGTCTCAATCCGTCACCAATCCGTGTCCCCCAACAAGCCTTTGCGCAGCAAAGGTCCTCAATGCCCTTACCTTTACAGCTCACAAATACATAAATCTTGCAGCCACAAATACAATCCAAACTTCCTAACGTCGGCACTACCATCTTTACGGTGATGAGTGTTCTTGCCGCTGAAAACAAAGCCATTAATCTTGGACAGGGCTTTCCTGATTTCCCGATGAGTGAAGAGTTGGTGGCACTGGTCGACGAAGCCATGAAGACAGGACACAATCAATACGTGCACATGAATGGCTACATTCCTTTAAGGGAATCGATAGCAGAGAAAGTTGGGCTTTTATACGGTACGAGAATCAATCCGGATACTCAAATTACAGTGACCCCTGGAGGAACTTATGCCTTGTATACTGCCCTGACAACGATCTTGCGCCCAGGTGATGAAGTAATTGTATTTGAACCCGCCTACGACAGCTATATCCCTTCCATTGAAGCAAACGGCGCCAAAGCCGTCCGCATTCCACTGACTTTTCCGGACTATAAAATTGATTGGGAGCTTGTTAAGACTAAGGTTACGGAGAGAACGCGTGGAATCATGATCAACTCGCCACACAACCCAACGGGAAGTGTATTGAGCAAAGAAGATATTGACCAATTGCGCTCCATTACAATGGGCACGCAAATTATCATCGTCAGCGACGAAGTGTATGAGCACCTGATCTTCGATGGCAAACAACACGAAAGCATCCTGAAGTACCCCGACCTTCTCGAGAGAAGTTTTGTTTCGTTTTCTTTCGGCAAGGTCTACCATTGCACCGGCTGGAAGCTGGGATACAGTATTTCTTCAGAACCGTTTATGAAGGAGTTCAGGAAGATTCACCAGTTCAACGCTTTTTGTTGCGACACACCCAAGCAGGTGGCGTTAGCCAGCTTTCTGAAGGAAGAAGAGAATTACCTGGAGCTCGGAAGCTTTCTTCAGAAGAAACGGGATTATTTCCAAAACCTGATGTCAGGGACAAAGTTTGAGCCCCTGCCAAGCCACGGCAGTTATTTCCAGGTATACTCCTACAAGAACATTTCTGATGAATCGGAAAAAGAGATGGCCATTCGTCTTACTAAAGAAAGAGGTGTTGCTACTATTCCCGTCTCGGCCTTCTATACAAACGAGACGAACAACCAGGTGTTGCGCTTCTGTTTCTGTAAGAAAGAGTCGACTCTTGAAGAAGCTGCAAAGAGACTAATGCATCTCTGATCTACCTACCGCTTATCCAAAAAGATTTGGCTGACTGAAAGTCTTAATCGTATATTTGCGATATAAGATTACCACATGGCCTTTCACAAGAAAGAAGAGTTTGGAAAGAAGGAGCAGGAGCTGGCAGAATTTGCCAAGGCCCTGAGTCACCCTGCAAGAATTGCTATCCTGAAAGTGCTGGCACAAAAGAATGAATGCATCTGTGGAGAAATAGTAGAGGTTCTGCCTTTAGCCCAGTCTACCGTTTCACAACATTTAAAAGAACTGAAGAACGCCGGTTTGATTCAAGGTACTCTTGACGGGCCAAGATCCTGCTATTGCATCAACTGGAAAGCATTTGAAAAATTCTCTAACGATATCGGGAGTCTTTTCATGAATCTCAAGACAAAGAATGAAAAGGCTTGCTGCTAATTAAAATGGTACATTATGAATACAGACAATGAACTGAAAGAACTGGTGAAAGAAAAGTATGGCCAGATTGCGTCACAATCGAAAGAACTAAACCTTTCTTCTTGTTGCGGTGCAACAAGTTGCTGTGAGACAAAAGAGACCTACACCATCATGGCCGATGACTACACAAAACTGGAAGGCTATGTTGCGGATGCTGACCTTGGCCTCGGATGCGGCTTGCCGACTGAGTTTGCTAAGATCAAGGAAGGCGATACTGTCATCGACCTTGGAAGTGGTGCCGGCAATGATGTTTTCATAGCACGTCGAATCGTAGGTGAAAAGGGCAAGGTGATTGGTGTTGATTTCACAGAGGCGATGATTGCCAAAGCGAGGGAGAATGCCGAGAAGCTGGGATTTAATAACGTCGAATTCAGGCAGGGGGATATTGAAAGCCTTCCCGTAACTGCCAATAAGGCTGATGTGATCGTGAGCAATTGCGTTCTGAATCTCGTTCCCAACAAACATAAAGTGTTTAGCGAGATCTACAGGGTTCTCAAGCCGGGAGCACACTTTTCCATTTCTGACATCGTTCTCGAAGGTCAACTTCAACCTCAATGGAGAGAAGTAGCCGCCATGTATGCCGGCTGCATTTCGGGTGCCGTTCAAAAGAAAGAATACCTTGACATTATTGAGGAAGCTGGTTTCGCAAACATAACCGTACAAAAAGACAAGACTATTGTAGTTCCGGACCAGGTCCTTGCAGAATATTTCACCGAAGAAGAAATTACCACCTTCAAGAAAAGCGGGACACGAATAGCGAGCATCACCGTCTATGCTGAAAAACCTGCCAGGGATGAACGCAATTGTTGTACTCCGGGCAGTGGTTGTTGCTAATAAAACCGTTGAACATGAATATCGTTCCTGCTTCTCAGAACAGCTTTTCCGCAGCAATTGAATTGCTTAAGCAAAACAACCTGCCGACAGAAGACATCACTTCGGGTACACAGTTGTTTGTTGTCGAGGATGGTAATGAAGTAATTGCCACCGTCGCTGTTGAATACGACTATGATGATGCGCTATTAAGGAGTTTAAGTGTTTCTGAAATTAAGAGAGGCAGTGGCATAGGCTCAGAACTGGTTCCGTTTATTGAAGACTATGTCCGCCGCCAGGGAGTGCGGAATATGTTCCTCCTTACGACCACAGCTGCTGGCTTCTTTGCGAAACGAGGGTACAAAGTGATCGACCGGAGCAATGTTCCTGAGTTCATACAAAAGACGAAGGAATATAGCGTCATCTGTGCTTCTTCATCCACCTTAATGAAAAAAGAATTAAGCCAAAACATATGACCGCATCTCATCGGGAAAGGAAACATCTGAGCTTTCTAAATCGCTATCTCACCTTGTGGATCTTCATTGCCATGGCCGTCGGGGTAGCACTTGGCTATTTCGTTCCATCCTTCCCCGGTTACATCAACTCACTTTCGGAAGGAACAACCAATCTTCCACTGGCGATCGGGCTTATCCTGATGATGTATCCACCACTCGCCAAAGTCCAATACGAGAAAATGAGAGAGGTATTTCGAAATACAAAAGTCTTAGGCGCCTCACTCTTGCTGAACTGGGTGATCGGGCCCATACTGATGTTTGTACTGGCGATTACCTTCCTGCGCGGGTACCCGGAGTACATGGTTGGGCTCATTTTAATAGGACTGGCACGATGCATTGCCATGGTGATTGTATGGAATGAACTGGCGGAAGGTAATCATGAATATGCCGCGGGCCTGGTGGCCTTGAATAGTATCTTCCAGGTCTTATTGTATAGTGTCTATGCTTACATATTCGTAACTGTACTGCCTCCGCTGTTTGGCATTAAAGGTTCTCAAGTCGACGTCACCATTGGCGAAATAGCACGGAGCGTTGCCATTTACCTCGGCATACCTTTCGGCGCCGGCGTATTCACTCGCATTGTCCTTCGAAAGATCAAAGGAGACGAGTGGTACCGTACTAAGTTTATTCCCTTAATATCGCCTATCACTTTAATTGCATTGCTCTTTACCATTGTTATCATGTTCTCTCTTAAGGGACGGCTGATAGTCAACATTCCTTTAGATGTTCTGCGAATAGCGGTTCCACTCGTGATCTACTTCGCCATCATGTTCCTGGTAAGCTTCTTTATAGGCAAAAGAATGGGCGCAGATTATTCAACCAATGCCTCCATAAGTTTTACGGCAGCCGGTAACAATTTTGAACTGGCCATTGCTGTCGCTGTCGGCGTCTTCGGTATCAACAGTGGGCAGGCCTTTGCTGGTGTCATTGGCCCGCTGGTGGAAGTGCCGGCTTTGATTTTATTAGTCAACGTAGCTTTCTGGTTGAGAAACAGGTATTATAAAACTCCCGCAACAACCATAAGATGAAGAAGATACTTTTCGTTTGTGTAGAAAATAGCAACCGCTCCCAGATGAGCGAGGCCTTTGCAAAGATTCATGGTGGACAAGAAATAGAGGCCTTCAGTGCCGGTTCACGACCTTCAGGAAAAGTGAACCCGAAGGCCATTGCTTCAATGAAGGAACTTGGCTACAACCTCGCTGCCCATCATTCAAAATCACTTGACGAAGTAAAACAGTTTGCTCCCTTCGATGCCGTAGTCACCATGGGTTGCGGCGATGCCTGCCCCTGGATGCCGGCCAAACAATTCATTGACTGGCAGATTCCGGATCCCAAAGAAATGAACCAAGAGGACTTCAGGCAGGTCCGGAACATTATTGAAGGAAATGTGAAACAGTTATTGCAGCAGTTGACGCATAGTTAGTTATTTTGCGCAAATTGTTCTTGTGCAGCACTCCTTTCTTCCTAAACATATTTACTGGATTCTTTTTTTATTGCTTGGCGTTGTTTACGTCATTGGTCTTTTCGTTCCCTTACTTGACAATGACTCTGCCCACCATGCCAACATAGCCCTGCACATGTACCTAGCGGGAGATTATGTGAACCTTATCGATGAGGGTCACGACTATCTCGACAAGCCGCATTTGCTTTTCTGGCTCGCAGCGTCGAGTTATCACCTATTCGGCGTTACTTCTTTTGCCTATAAATTCCCTTCTTTTCTATTCACCATATTTGGTGTGTATTCAACGTATCGTTTAGGAAAAAGCCTTTACAATAAGGAGGTTGGAAAGCTGGCAGCTATCATCATCGCTTCGGCTTTTGCATTCGTTCTCGCGAATGAGGACGTGCGAATGGAAGCAATACTTACGGCGTCCATTGCCTTTGCTACCTGGCAGCTGGTCGACTGGAGCCAACGCAAATCATTTATCAATGCACTCGGTGCCGCACTTGGCCTCGCACTTGCTTTTAGCACCAAAGGACTGATCGGTGTATTCGTCCCGGCTGTCGGCATTTTCTTTTATCTTTTATATCGGAAGGATTGGAAGGCTTTATATCATTGGCAATTGTTTTCAATCATCGTCGCATTTTTTGTTTTCATTAGCCCTGTCCTTTATTGTTATTATCTCCAGTACGATCTTCATCCCGAAAAAATCATTCGCGGTAAGAGTGGCTGGTCGGGTGTAAAGTTTATACTGTTGCAGCAGACTTTTGAACGCTACGAAGGAAAGAGTTTCGGAGGAGCAGGAAGAAAGGACTATTTCTTCTTCTTCCACTCTTTCCTCTGGGCCTTTGCCCCTTGGAGCATAATTGCCTATGTCGCCATCGTCAACCGGCTCAGGAAACTGGCTATAGGGAAACATGAATGGCTGACAACCGGGACCTTTATTGTGATGGCCATACTGATAACCTTTTCCGGCTTCAAACTTCCGCACTATATTAATATTATTTTTCCATCAGCATCTGTTCTAAGTGCAGCCTACCTTATCGAGGCAGTGAACAGTGAGAGAATCTCCCGGAACCTATGGATTACTCAATTGGTGGTTTGCTGTCTTTGTCTTTTTGCGGCCCTGGTACTCAATCTTTGGGCATTCCCTCTCAAAAACTGGCTGGTGATAGCAACCGCTTTATTACTCTTGCTGGTGGCTGTTGCCATACTTCGTTCTTTAAAACCAGGCTTCCAAAAGATCATCGGCTTATCTGCACTTACGACCGGCTTTATATTTTTCCTCCTTAACTCCAATTTCTATCCACAGTTGCTTACCTACCAGGCAGGAAACGAATTGGCTTTCGACACAAAAGGAAAAATCGATCCAAAGCAAGTCTATATCTGGCCCTTTATCTACAATCCTTCTTTCCAGTTCTATACCAAAGAGCTGAAAAAGGATTTCTCAGATTCGGTACTTCATCAAAATCACCCTGTTTGGATATTGACAGACAGGCATTCCTTGCCCGAACTGAAACAGAGAAACCTTCCGGTATTACAACAGTACGTTCATCACGATTATAACATCGGAACAATGACGCTTCCTTTTATTAATCCAAATACAAGGAAACAAACGCTGGACAGTTTGTTCCTGGTAAGGGTTAGGTAACCTATTTGACCTCAACCTCGTAAATGGGACTCGCAAATGTGGGTCCCAGCAACGGCTGGTCAAAAGAAAAGATCAACTTGTATTGACCGGGTTCGGTTGGTGTTATTAATGGTATTTGTATCGACGTTTTGTATCCACTGGGTAGCGTCTTTTCATTCACAGTAAAGTTCGCCGAAGTAGTTCTCTCATCCTTCGTCTTGAAGAAGGTATAATTCACAAAAAGATTATTTCCATCAACAGCATAATTCATTGGATTGAATAACTCCAAATCTGCGGTTCGCTTTTCACCGGCATGAAGGTTTTCTTTATTCTTCCATTCTATCTTCAAACCGTTGATCGCTTTGAAGGAATCCACCTTGTGAAGAAATGTAGGCACATAATTGCTCTTCACTTCAATATCACTATCCGACATTCTCGCCTGCCTGACAGTGTAAACGGTCTTGTTGTTAAACGCCTCCAGGTTTTGGAAGGTATAGTCGCTCTTACGGAAGTAGACAGTCGAATAGCTCGTACTCATCTGGTCGGGGTGATAGTAAGCGTATATCGAAGGGTAATGATAGTTGTCAACAAAAACCAATGGCATTCCTTTAGCTTTTTTATACAGACTATCCGACCATGCCTCCGAATAGATCTGCACCTGGAAACGATCAAGATTCCTGGCCGGTGAATTGGGCACAGCAAGCAACAGTCTAGCCACGACGATCAACACGATGTTCACAATTGCCAACCTGGTAAATATTATTTTGAACCATTCACTGGATCCTGCTAGCACGTCAAGAACAATGATAACAAATGAGATTCCTGCAATCAGGGTCCAATGTGGTTCAATATTCTTCTTGAAGGAGCTCAATAGAAAGAATAGAAGTGCTCCGAAAAAATTAAACAGGTGAGCCCTGTAATAAACATCAGCCTTGACCTTTCTCCTAAAAAATACCACGAGTGCAACGATAGTAGTGAATGGACCAAACACAAGTAGCTGGCCTAATATATAGTTGGTCGTCTTGTCAAAACTGTAATGTCCCTGGCTTCTTTCAAAAAGATGATATCGAATCGTTGGCCATCCATGTGAATATTGCCACCAAAGGTGTGGAACAAAAGCCGCCACAACCAACAAGACCACCATCCAGGCAGATCTCTTCAATGCCAACCTTGGATTCGACAAGAACACAAAGAATACCGGGAGGACCCCGTGATATTTACTGTAAAGCATCCCGACAATACTTGCTGCTAAAAAAAGAGAATGAACAAGATCATCTTCGTCTAGATACAGTTTATAAGCATAGAAGAACAAGACAGTAAAGAAAAAAAGCGGAGGATCTGGTGTAGTAACAAAACCGTAAATATGAAAGATGACCACCGAGCAGAAGATAAGCACATATGCCTTGGCGTCTTTTAACCGCTCCGGTAAAGCCTTATAACCGAAATAGATCGTGAGCGCAGACAATAGCACGGCTCCTAACCTGGTGAACAACCGCCCATGTCCAAAAAGCTCACCCAACTTCACCGAAAGAGCAACCATCGGTGGATGATCAAAATAACCCCACTGCAGATGGCGCGAATAGGTCCAATAGTACGCTTCGTCCCCGTCCAACCCTGTTAACCAGGACTGGATTAAGTTTACCACCAGCCACGCAAGGATAAAGTAGAAAAGGACCTTTTTATTTTTCTCAGCGGATGAAAGGGATGCGGGCATTACCAATTAATGCATCAAAACTACACAACAATGTGTTGAATTACTTTCTGTCTTTCAGGGGAATAACCAATTTTAGCCCCGACCATGTTTCATCCACAGCACAAACCTTTATATCCACAAGGCCATTTTTCAACGCAATGCTTCTGATAACATCCTCTGTGATGTCAGTCACAACTTTCGAAGACTTTTTTGGCCAGGAGATCCAAATGGCGCCACCGGGTTGGATACGATTCTTTAATTGTCCAATATCCTTTTGTAACTTTTTCTCTTCGATAGCGAAATAATGAATAAGGTCGACGCCTGTTTTGTTGATAACCTTTACATTTTCGGGGAAATCTGTGAATAAACTGAAATAGTACTCAGGCTGATTAATCAAAGCGATTGTGAATCCTTCCTTGATTCCCAATTTCTTCGCAAGAGGTGTACCCGAATATCCGGCTGTTGCCATACCGACTAAAGTTCATAAGAATACTTCAAAAGAAAAATCCCGCCGTTGGGCAGGATTCACAAATAGTTGCAATTGAAATCTATAACCCCAATTGCGCACTGATTTCCAGCATTCTATCCAGTGACTTCTTCGATTGGAGCCTTAATTCTTCATCCATCACGATCTCGGGCTGTTCATATTCCATGCACAAATACACTTTTTCCAGTGTATTACGCTTCATGTGTGGACAATCATTGCATGCACAACTGTTATCGGGAGGCGCAGGTATAAATGTCTTATCAGGCGACTGCTTCACCATCTGGTGAAGAATTCCCGCTTCGGTGGCCACAATAAACTCTGTGTGCGGCGTATTCCTGGTATAGGCCAATAGTTGGGTAGTCGATCCAATGAAATCTGCCATTCTCAACACAGGTTCTTCACATTCAGGGTGCGCAATAAACTTGGCATTCGGATGACGCACCTTCAACCGGGTGATCTTTTCCAGGCTGAAGATCTCGTGTACCATGCATGCGCCGTTCCACAACAGCATATTTCTTCCTGTCTCTTTGTTCACCCAGGCCCCAAGGTTCTTATCAGGCGCAAAAATGATCTTCTGATCTTTCGGCAGGCTTTCCACAATGGCCTTGGCATTGGAACTCGTACAAATAATATCACTTAATGCCTTTATACCCGCGCTGCAATTGATGTACGAGATCACAATATGATCAGGATGTTGCTCCCTGAACTTTTTAAACAGGGGTGGTGGACAGGATTCACTCAAAGAACATCCGGCCTTAAAATCGGGAATAACCACCTTTTTAGACGGATTAAGGATCTTGGCGGTTTCCGCCATGAAATGTACCCCGGCGAATACGATCATGTCCGCATTGGTCTTGGAAGCCTGTTGTGCGAGTCCCAGGCTGTCACCTATATAGTCAGCGATGTCCTGGATGTCCGGTTCCTGGTACAGGTGCGCCAGTATAATAGCATTCTTTTCTTTCTTCAACCTTTCGATCTCCGCGAACAGGTCCATCGACGGATCTATCTCCAAATCCAAAAATCCTTTTTCCTCCACTTCATTTTGCGCTATCAACATTTCCTTATCCATGTAGTAATATATAGTATTCTTATTTTTTTAATAAAGTCTATTACTATTATCCGTGTGAATTCGTGGACAAATCATTTTTCTAAAATTTGGAAGAATCAATCCTCTTGCTTTTCCACAGAAAACACCCGTTTAATTAACAGCAAAGTTATTACAGTGACCTTACTTCTGGGGCATATTAACAATGATGTGGATTATCAGAGCCTGAATAAAAAATCGTTTATTTGAAAATATTTGGCTGTGGATTGATGATGGTAAATCCATCAAGTTATTAGATCGAAAATCTTCGGACCCTCGTTCTTAAAACTTTCCGGCGAACTCTTAACGTTTCATGTCACAGTTCCACAAACCTTATCAACATAAAAACAGCACAATTCACAGCATTTCTTAAAACCCCTTTTACCAGCCGCCGGTTCAAATTGTCAATAAAAATCTAAAATCAGTTTGCCCGTCCGAATGCCCCTCCGTATTAGCAACAAAACCCTTGAATATTGCGGCTTTTCGGGGTTTTCCACATTTTGTTCATAGCCTGATTTGAACTATTTTCGCCATCCATTTTTAAAAGAGAACACCACCAAACATGTCAGTTATCCAGAAAATCAGAGACAAGTATGCCCGCTGGGCAGTTATTGCGATTGCTCTTTCACTTATCGGCTTCATCTTGATGGATGCTTTTACCGGGAGAGGCGGTTTGTTCAGCAACAAGCAAAATAATACGCTTGGCAAAGTAAGCGGTACTGCTATTGATCGAATCAAATTCGACAAAGAACTCCAGATCTTCGGTGCCCAGGTTCCTGAAGACCAGAAATCAGGTCTCATCCAAAACCTTTGGGATTTTGATGTCAATCGCATCCTGGTTCAGAAAGAAGCAGATAAACTGGGATTGAGTGTTACCGATAAAGAAATGAGGGACGTATTATATGGTAACAATCCTCCTCAGTTCTTGTCACAGGTCTTCACTGATCGTACTACAGGTAAATATGATGGTGTGACCGCACAACAACAGGTTAACCAATTGCTGAAAAAGGGAACTCCCGGCCAGCAGGATTATGATTACATTACTACTAATATTGAGTTGGTCAAGAATCAACGCCTTATTAATAAATATATGAACCTGATGCTGGGTAGCATCTATTATCCCAAATGGTTCCTCGAGAAAAAGAATGTGGATAACAGCCTGCTCGGCAAGATGTCTTATGTAATGGTTCCGTTTGCTTCTATTCCGGATAGTACCGTTAAAGTATCCGATGATGAGATCACGGATTATATGAAGAAGCACAAGGACGACTATAAAAGGGACAAGGAAACCCGGTCTATTGAGTATGTTCTCTTTAGTACAGCCCCAAGTGCAGCGGACAGCGCAGCAGTAAAATCGGAAGTCGAGAAGCTGAAGCCTCAGTTTGCGGCTGCATCAAACGCTGGAGCATTTGTCGCCCAACAGAATA
>DATDNL010000056.1:0-5358 GCA_036518315.1 Flavisolibacter sp.
ATCCTTAAAACGGATTGCTCCTGGTACAACATTCGAGCCCGACACTTTCATCGTATCTACGCCCGGTTTTAAAGTATAGCGGGTCGATACGGGATCATAATTGAAATCGTTAACGGTATAAAATCCATTATTAATCCAACCATACATAGATCCAACAGGGCTCCCGATCTGCACTAAATAATCATTCGGCTGTCCCGAGATACCCCATGCCGGACCTGCTGGAAATTCGGTCTGCCCAAGTGACAGACCTTCAATTGTATTGACGTTGTGTGAAATGTTGAAATTAGCAGTCCAAGTTAACCCATGAGGTTTTCTCATGATTGTTCCGTTCACCTGTACTTCGACACCTTTGTTACTCGTCTTACCAACATTTTGTAATTGGCTTGTGAAGCCATAGGTCGGAGCAATCTTTGCATTCAACAAAAGCTTGTCAGACGTATTGCTATATACGTCCACGCTCATATCGAGCCGACCTTTAAATAATGAAAGATCCATACCCCAGTTCCTATTCACCAAGGCCTCCCATTGCAGATTAGTGTTGGCAAGCGCATTTTCAGTATACGCATTCACGGCAACGTTACTCAAGCCATAAAACGTACTTCCATAATTAAAGGTTGTTAAATACAAGTAATCATTGATCCGGTTATTACCGATTTTGCCGTAACCAAACCTAAGTTTAAGGTCATTGATGAAAGCGACATCCTTAAGAAAACTCTCATTTTTCACCCGCCAGGCAATAGAACCTCCCGGGAAGAAACCCCATCGATTGGCTTCGGAGAATTTGGAAGCACCGTCATAGCGGGCATTTAGTGATAAAAGATATTTATCCTCGAATGCGTAGTTTATCCGTCCGAAGAAGGACAGGCTTGTGTACCTCGATTTATTATACACAGGGAAGCCTGGCCAAACCGTACCCAGTGTGCCGGGCTGATTAGAGAACGCAACCTCCCGGTCGGTAAATTTTGGATAGTTACTGAACTGTCCTGAACGGGAATCATTGCGGAGGTCGTATGTCTCTTCACCGAGCAAAAGATCAAAATCATGCTTCGATTTCCAATCTTTTACTGAATAGGTGAAAACATTGGAGTTGGTAATCGTTTTTCTGTAAACTGTATCTATTTGTATTACCGGATTACCACCACCCTGGTTTACGGACAAGGAAGTGATTGAATCATAAAATCTTTTATCCAGGAAATTGTTGTGGTCGTACCCGAAGGTTGAACGGAAGTTCAGGTGTTTGGTGATTTGAAAGGAAGCGTTCGCATTGAAATTATAGTTCTCTGTGACCTTATTGCGGTATTCTGCATTGGAAAGTGCAATCGGGTTGACAAGCACCACTCCGTTGCCAGGATTAATCACCGTCGGATCACTGGCATCCAGGGCAAGGGTGTCGGGATAAAACGGCCTGTATTTGATGGCGTTCCGTAATCTTGCAAACGAGGTACTGTTGTCGCTTGTTCCAACACCCACCACGTTTTGGTTCATATAACGGCCACCCACTCCAATTTTAATCTTAGATGATACCTTGTAATCTGCCTTTGCATTTACAATGTGGCGATTAAAGTTTGAATTATCAACAATGGGGGTCTCATGGTTGTAAGTATAACCAAAGTTATACGTCACTTTATTGTTTCCACCCGAAGCAGACACATTATGAGCTGTAGACACCCCCGTTCTACCCATCATTTCTTGCTGCCAATCGATAGGATCAACATTCTTATAAACGCTTAATGTGTCCCAGGTTGAGCCGTAGTTATGGGCAAAGCTCGTATCGTTTCTTGCTTTAGCAACTTCGTACTGCCAGGTTACAAAATCATAAGGATTCATAACCTTGAGCTCTTTAGCCAGCTTTCTTACTCCAACGTAACCATTGTAGGTGACAACCGTACGACCCGGACGACCCGATTTAGTTGTAATTACAATCACGCCATTAGCGCCGCGGGCGCCGTAGATAGCCGTAGCAGCGGCATCTTTCAATACGTCGATAGACTGTATATCCTGGGGCGCAATTACGTTAAGGGCATTTTCCATTTGCACACCATCCACTACGTAAAGGGGATCATTGTTCTGAGTAATGGAGATACCACCGCGCACCCTGATGCGGATATTCGCGTCGGGCGAACCTTCCGAGGTGGTCGCCGTTACACCTGCCAGCCGGCCATTCAAAGCTTCCGCGGCCGAGGTAAGCGGTACATCCTTTAAATCTTTGGCGCCTATTGACGACACTGAAGCAAGTACGTCTTTTCTTCGCACCGTTTGGTATCCGATCACCACCACGTCTGACAAAGAATTTGTTGAACTCGCAAGCGTGACATCAATAACTGACCGCGAACCAACAGTCACATTTTGCGTCGTGTAACCAACGGAACTAAACATAAGGACGACATTACCCTTATCAGGGATATTAATACTGAAACGCCCTTCATTATTAGTTGCCACTGTCGTGCCTGTTCCTCTTACATTAACATTCACTCCACTCAGCGGCTGACTACTGTCCGACACCACTCGCCCGGTAACCTGGCGGGTCTGTCCCCATGCGAAAACAGAAAATAAGCAGGCAAGCAGAGAAAGATAGATTGACCTTTTCATATACAAGCTTGAGATTGATATTTTTGATTACGATTACTTTTCTTTCTACGCGTATCATATAGATTGTGGATACGTATATACACTGTAGATAGTTCTTCTCAAGACAATGCTAAACAGAAATCTGTTGCCCCCAAGCACATAAAAAGCTTTTTTTTACGCAATCGTTACCGACATCGTTTGCAACAATCTCGTTGCTTAAAAAATCGATACTTTTAACCAAAATCAGGCGGGAATTGTTTAATGAAATTTGAGAGCGCAACCATAAAGGATATAGCGAAGGCATTAAATCTTTCTACATCAACAGTGTCGCGGGCGTTGCGTGGCAGCTACGAAATCAGTGCGGAGACTAAGAAACAAGTACTTGAGTACGCTGAAAAAATCAATTATCGTCCCAACCCAATTGCGCTAAGCCTCAAAGAAAGAAGGACAAGGGCCATCGGTGTAGTGGTAAGCGAAATAGCTAATAACTTTTTTTCCCAGGCTATTAACGGGATCGAATCTATTGCCTACAACAGAGGATACCACGTTATCATTACACAAAGCCACGAGTCGCAAGACAGGGAACGTGTTGATGTGGAGCACCTCGCAGCGAGGGGGGTCGACGGACTGCTGATTTCATTGTCCAGTGAGTCAGTTGATCTTTCCTATCTAAAGGAGCTGCATGAGAAAGGATTTCCGATTGTCTTTTTTGACCGTGTCACTGATGAGATCGAGACGCACACTGTCACTGCAAACAATTACCTGGGCTCCTTTCATGCCACAGAGCACCTCATCTTCGAAGGCTATAAACGAATCGCCCATATCACGGGCTCGCCCTACCTGTCAATTACCAAAGAAAGACTCGAAGGTTATAAGGATGCCCTTGCGAAACATGATATTCCCTTAAATGAGTCTTTGATTAAATATTGTACTCATGGCGGAATGATCGTTACCGAGATAGAGGAAGCCTTGAACTCACTTTTTAAATCAAAAACGAAACCCGACGCTATCTTCACAGCAGGCGACCGACTTACCCTCACCTGCTATAGCCTGGTGAAACAGATGAAACTTAAAAAGGAAGCGGGCTTCATTGGTTTTTCCAACACAGTCGTCGGCGACCTATTCTCTCCGTCGCTGACCGTCGTCCGCCAGCCAGCCGCTGAGATCGGTCAGACTGCAATTGAGTTCCTGATACAAATTATCGAAAGCAAAAGACCCGTCACCGAATTCCAGCACCGCGTGCTTGAAACAGAACTCGTTATACGAGAATCCTCTAAAAAAGGGGATTAAAAAAGCAATCTTTCGATTGCTTTCTTACTAATTGACACCCGCTAATTGCAGGCTCACCTTCTTCAATGTTCTGGCCACGAGGTCTTCTTTTTCAACCACCGCTTCCGGCAAGAGAATTATGGAAACGGAAGTATCATTGAACCACTTCGCATTTTTCAGTTTGTCCACTTGTATTAAACCGGTGATATACTGCCTTTCCTCGGTGCTGTGGAACTCAAACACGTGCTCAAAGTCCCACCGGTTCACCTCGGCCCAATCGTTAAAGCTAACGTAGACTTTGAGGAAATAGTTGCTGGTCAATACGTATTGTTCGTGCCTGCTGATTTTTTTATACTCGTAGCGGTAGTCATAGGTTAAGGCAGAAATGTCACTAATCACTGCGGAAGAAGTCGGGAAACGTCCCGCGCCTTTTCCATAAAGAAATTGTTTATCAGCCAGCTTACTTTCAATGATAACGCCGTTGTATTCGTTCTTGACATTAAACAACTGGCTATCATTTTTGATGAATTGTGGCAAAACGAAGCCGGCTACTTTTCCATTAGATAGCTTAATTGTTTGAGCCGTAAGTTTTATCTCGTAGTTCTTTTCCTTCGCATAGTTGGCATCCGCATCCTGCAGTCGGGTGATCCCAATCCTTACATGATCATCCGGTTTTGAAACAACCCCATAGGCGTGTGCCAACAGGATCGTCAGTTTATTCACAGCATCTATTCCTTCCACGTCAAGACTGGGGTTGCTTTCGGCAAAACCCAGTTGCTGCGCCTGCAGGAGGGCATCCTTATAGGAAAGACCTTCACCGATCTTGGTCAGTATGTAGTTGGTGGAGCCATTCACGATTCCCGAAATGCTTTGCAGCAGGTCGTTATCGTAATATTCTTCAAGGTTCCGAATAATGGGAATGCTACCACAAACCGCAGCTTCATACAAAAACGACACATCATGTTCCTGCTGCAGAAATATCAATTCTGCCAGGTGTTCGGCGATTAACTTCTTATTGGCGCTAACAACAGATTTTTTATTCTTCAAAGCCGTGGAGACAATTTTATAGGCTTCATCCGCATCATCGATCAATTCAACCACGAGGTTGATCTCAGGGTCATTGAGTATATCACTATAGTCGGTAGTAAATAAGCTTGCCTCGGCATTTCTTTTCTTTTCGGGATGCTTGATACAAACTTTTTTAATGGAAGCATTAAGAGAGGGCGTTTGGTTAAGTACCTGGTAAATACCTTCGCCTACGACTCCAAATCCAAATAATCCGATTGTCAAGCGTTTATGCGTAATCATCTTTAAAAAGTTAAATGGTTTGAAACTGTTTTTGCTTTATATGAATGAATGCCTGTTCAAGATCTCTCACGAGGTCTTCCGGTTCTTCTAATCCAATAGACAAGCGAATAAGACTGTCGGCTACTCCTGCGGCTCTCCTCTTCTCAGCAGGGATCGACTTATGGGTCATGTTAGCGGGATGACAAAGTAAACTCTTAATTCCACCTAAACTTT
>DATDNL010000057.1:0-4692 GCA_036518315.1 Flavisolibacter sp.
AATTACCTCTTTGGGTTTGTAAATAATATATTCGCAGTACCGAATGTTACTTGGGATCCTTTTCCTACCTACCTGTTAATCTTTCCGGAGAAGAACCATGGTATCCTGGCCGGGAAGTATGATCTCTCAAAGCGGGATGATTCGGGTTGAAGCCAACAGCTATTACAAAAGATTTCGAAGCTTCGTCGTAAAGGCGAAGCTTTTTTAGTTGGACCTATTCATGTTCACCTAATAAAAGTAGTGCGAGAACCTTTCTTCACCGTATTTGCATGTTCTATTGGCAGAACCTGTAATATGGTTGACAGCGCCGGTACTAAATTGATCGATCAATAACTATTTTGCTTTTAGGGATAAGATGCAGAAGGGTTTGATATACAGCAGGTATTTGCAGTGTGGAAAACGTTGAGCCCGCAAAACTGGCAAGAGGTTTGTAAAAGGAGTGCAAACTGTACAAACAAATGAAGATGAAAATCAAACTCATTGCGGCTGCTCTTTTTTTAACCGCTGCTGCACAAGCACAGAATGCCAGGATCCAGGCCGGCGTGAACCTTGCCAACGTTACTGTTACAAATGATGGAAGTATCAATAAGGCGAACATGCTAACCAGCTTCCAGGTGGGAGTCGTCGGAGACGCTCATATTGCCAGTGTTCTCTACCTCCAACCGGGTATACTATTTACAGGAAAAGGTTCAAAGGTAGAAATTGGAAGACCGGGTGATAACCTTTACATCAAGCAAACCAGCAATCCTTTCTACATTGAGGTCCCCGTAAACTTTGTAGTTAAGTTGCCATTCAATTCAGAAAGTCATTTCTTTTTCGGCGCAGGTCCTTATGGTGCTATTGGCGTAGCCGGCAAAGCGAAAACAGACAAGCAAATGCTAGGCTTCCAGTCTCATTACGAAAACAACATTGTGTTTTCCAATGACGACCCAACAACGTTTAACGAAGAAGAAGGCACTGGCATTGGCGTGTTGAAGCGTTTTGACTATGGTGCAAACGGCGTAGTAGGTGTGGAAGGACCTAAAGTAGCAATTTCTGCAGGTTATGGTTTGGGATTAGCCAAACTCCAGTCAGGAAGCAACAGCGGCGCTGACAATAATAACAAGCACAGAGTAATCAGTTTAACGTTAGGTTTTAAATTATAAACACTGTCTAAACAGATTAACAAAGACCATCCGCAGATGGTCTTTGTTTTTTTAGTTCATTCGAGGTTACCTTCGCGGCATGCAATCCATACGTTGGCTTTCTGTTTTAACGGCTGCAATTATCATCACCGCTTGTTTCTTCAAATGGGTGTCTTTGGAATCGAAAGGCTTTTACATTGGAGGGTTCTTTTCCACCGACAACAGGTTTGGAGAGCCGGGTATATTGCATGTGTTCTTTTGTTCAATCTACATCGTGTTTTTGATAATAAACAAGATATGGAGCATGCGGTCGGCCTTCTTTATTGCCGCGTTTAATGTCGCCTGGGCTATTAGAAATTATATAGTGATATCAGCCTGCAGCGGCGGTATTTGCCCGGAAAAGCACACGGGCTTGTATACTATTCTTATCGGTTCCATATTTCTGCTGGTAGTCACGCCATTCATCCGGGTAAAGGAAAGCAAGTCTTAAACACTAACTTTCTCATCCACGATCTTTTCCGCTAGCCAGATAAATTCATTGATGAAAATATCAATGCTCTTTTTGAAGTTAGGATCAAGAAGATTGCCTTCTTCATCAAATTTCTTATCTACCTGTGGCGTTACCAACATATAGGGAGAACCAATCCCAAACAAGGCGTATATCAATTCCTGTAGTTGCATGGCAGACCTGATTCCCCCAAGCATGCCCGTCGACGCCGTAGCAATAGCAAACACCTTATGATGTTGTTTCGGAAAATGGTCTAACAAGTTTTTCAATGCCGCGGAATAACTGCCATTATATTCTGGTGTCAGGAGAATAAAAGCATCTGCGTAGAGCATCCTTGCTGCTACTTCCTTAAATGGCTCCGGCGTGGACTCCACCGTGGTGAAAATTGATTGAAGCAGGGGGAACTCGGCATCCCTTACGTCGATAATGTCTACTTCATGATCTGTTCTTTCCTGGATTGCGTTCTTAAGATGAAGCGCCACGCGGTTCGTTATACTATTCCCCCTGGGACTTCCTGATATTATTTCAATTTTCATGATATCGTTTTAGCTGAATATTGTAGGTAAACTTCAAATTCTATTCCCCGTTTTGTAAATATGTTAGAATGTCAGACCCGCTTTCATACTATCTTAGTTAAAAGAAATTAAATGCTTAATAGAAGAAAATTTGTTCAGTCGTCTGTACTTAGTTCGGCTGCCGTCTTTCTAGGTAAAACAATTTTTGCTTCGCAAGGTTCAGTATCGGTAAAAGGAAATCCGATTGTCATTTCGACCTGGGCCCCCAACGTCAAGGCGAACGCAGAGGCCTGGAAGACCTTAGGAGCAAACGGAAGAGCTCTCGATGCCGTTGAAGCAGGCGTCCAAATTCCTGAAGCTGATCCAAATGATCAAAGTGTCGGTTATGGTGGATTGCCCGACAGGGATGGGAAGGTGACACTTGATGCTTGCATAATGGACGAAAATGGGAATTGCGGTTCAGTGATGTTCCTGGAGAACATTATGCACCCGATCAAGGTGGCGAGACTCGTGATGGAAAAAACGCCGCACGTTCAACTGGCAGGAGAGGGCGCTCTGCAATTTGCACTGGCCAATGGATTCAAAGCAGAAAACCTGTTAACGCCGGAATCGGAGAAGGCATGGAAAGATTGGTTGAAGACGTCGAAATACGACCCGATGACTATTCCGAAACTACTGGAACAAAAGAATCAACCAGGACAACAGAATAACCACGACACAATAGGTATGTTAGCATTAGATGCGGCCGGAAACTTGAGCGGCGCATGTACTACCAGTGGTATGGCGTTCAAAATGCGCGGCAGAGTTGGAGACTCACCAATTATAGGAGCAGGACTGTATGTTGACAACGAGGTAGGCGGCGCAACATCAACAGGTGTTGGTGAAGAGGTAGTGCGCATTTGCGGATCACACACGGTGATAGAATTAATGCGGCAGGGGATGTCGCCTGAACTAGCCTGCAAAAGAACGGTCGAACGGATTGTGAAGAAAAGGGGAGAGAAAGCGAAAGACTTACAAGTAGGCTTTATTGCACTGAATACAAAGGGTGAATTTGGCGGCTATGCGTTGCAGAAAGGTTTCACTTATGCCGTTCAATCGAAGGCAGGAGTGAAAGTTTATAACTCGAAGAGTATTTATTGATAGAGAGAATTAGAAGAAGAATAAAATTGTTGAATGAATTACATCATTGAAATAGCAACTACGGATTTTACAACGACTCAATCGGCAGTGACTGGTGGTGCCGACAGAATAGAGCTTTGCGCAGCGCTTACAGATGGAGGAACGACGGCGTCCTATGGTACGATAAAAAAGTGCCGCGAAGAGTTTTCAGTTCAATTGTTTCCCATCATCAGAACCAGAAGTGGAGACTTCTTATACACTGAGGAAGAGTTTGAAATTATGAAGGCTGATGTTATTATCTGCAAAGAACTCGGATGTGACGGTGTTGTAATTGGCCTTTTGAATAAGGACGGATCAATTGACGTAAAGCGCAGTTCGAAACTTATTGAATTAGCTTACCCAATGGAGGTAACCTTTCACCGCGCCTTCGACAGGTGTAAGGATCCATTCGAGGCAATGGAGCAACTCATTGAAATCGGCTGTCAGAGGATTCTCACGTCGGGACAAAGGCCGACCGCGCCCGAAGGTGTAGATTTAATAACGGGACTGGTAAAAGCGGCTGATGAAAGGATTATCATAATGCCTGGCAGTGGGGTGCGAAAGGATAACATCAAAGAATTAGCCGGGAAAACGAAGGCAAGGGAGTTTCATTCCTCTTTAAGAGGTAAACAGAAAACTAAGATGGAGTATATCCATCCTAACTTTTCCAGTAGTTCAGAGAGTTATGAGAACCCTGCAATCGAAGTCTCGGAGGTTAAGGCTTTGAGGGATGCATTGACAAAATAACTTAAACTGTGAACTTGCGGGAAGAGATATTGAAAGAACATTCAAGGGTGAATGCTTTGAGGATAGCAGATTATGCTTGTCAATCGGAAAATATCTTGAAAGAACTCTTCGCCTATTTCCTGGGTGAAGACGCAATTCTGGCTCAACGGGCGGCCTGGAGTATAGGTTGGGCAGGAACAAAGAGACCAGACCTAATCCAGCAACATATGAAGGAACTGGTTTCAGTGCTCAGTAGAACTGATATGCACCAGGCGATTACTCGCAGCGCATTGCGGGTATTGGCTGTGGCAGATATCCCGAAAAAGTTTCATGGATCAGTTATGAAAGATTGTTTCAGGCTCGTTCAAGAACCGGGCAGTGCTGCTGCTATCAAGGTACTTTCTCTTACTGTTTTGTTTAATCTATCCGACTATTATCCTGGCATAAAACAAGAGTTGAGATTGATTATTGAAGACAAGCCCGAACAGCAAACGGCCGGTTTTAAATCGAGGGGGCGCAAACTCTTAAAATCTCTCAACCAGGGAACAAATATTAATAAGATTTTATTGGACTGAGAAAGGTTGTTAAAAAGGAAATCTTTTTGAATTTCTTAGAATAGTGACGAGAAATACTTCGTAATATTACAATACAACAGTCGCTG
>DATDNL010000058.1:0-12777 GCA_036518315.1 Flavisolibacter sp.
CCCGGTCTATCTCAGGTTTGGTCGCCCAAGCTGGCCCATCTTTACCAAGTTGGAAGAACCTTTTGTTATCGGTAAGGCACAAAAATTCTCTGATGGTACTGATGTAAGCATCTTTGCTTGTGGTCACCTGGTCTGGAATGCTATCCAGGCCGGTGTTGCCCTCCAGGAAAAGGGTCTCAGCGTCGAAGTCATCAATATTCATACGGTAAAGCCAATTGATGAGGAAGCTATCCTGAACTCGATTCGCAAAACCAGGTGTGCAGTAACTGCTGAAGAACATAATATTTACGGGGGAATGGGCGATGCAGTGGCGCAGGTAGCTGCCAAACACTTTCCTATTCCGATTGAATACATCGGCACGCAAGACACGTTTGGAGAAAGCGGCACGCCTGCAGAGCTTCTGAAGAAATACAAACTGGACGTTCCCGACATTGTTGCCGCTGCCGAAAAGGTTATGACAAGAAAGAACGGATAGGCTCCAACGAATATATTTTGGAATCCGCCCTCCGGGCGGATTTTTTATTGGATTTTCTTCTCCTTAACGACCGCTACCACAATGACTCCAGGCCCGGGTTGCTTCTTTGGGTCCAGGAAGAGCATTAACCATAATTAACCCTCTCCAACTTCTTTTAGCTTAAACCCCGGTCGTCAGCCGCGGTCTGTTATACGTCACTTTTAAAACGACAGATATATTATGAAAAGAATACTTACAGGTGCCCTCGCTTTAGTGCTCTTCGCAGGTGCAGCACAAGCCCAGTCGAAACAAGACAGTTCGTGGCACGGCCACAAAGGAGGACATGAAATGATGGCCAGGCAATTAAACTTAACCGCCGATCAAAAAGCCCAGATGAAAACCATCCATGAGTCGCAGCGCAAGGACATGGAGGCTCTTAAAACACAGTCTCTAACCGCTGACCAGTTGAAGACCCAAAGACAGGAAATACACAAAAAGTACCAGCAACAAATGCAGTCTGTGCTGACCCCGGCTCAGCGGGACCAGATGGCTAAGTTCAGGGCCGAAAGAAAACAAAACGGTGCTGGTAAGGGCCAATGGAAGAATAATGGACAGGCGTTTCATAAAAGGAATGCTGAACTTCAGAAAGAATTAAATCTTACACAAGCGCAAAAAGATCAACTTTCAAAGATGAGAGTTGATGTCAGAAGCCAGATGCAGTCGATCCGGAACGACCAATCCTTAACGCAGGATCAGAAGAAAGAAAAGATGCATTCCATCATGAAAGATCAAAGGGAAAAGTTCAAAAGCGTCCTAACCAAAGAACAGCAGGACAAACTCAAAGAAATCAGGAAAGAGCATAAAGACGCCGCTACTAAATAAACAATTCGCCTATTCAGTATAAATCGTCCCGCCACCCGGCGGGACTTTTTTACTTTTGCCACATGAAGAAGAAAACGGGGTTTGAAAAGTTCATGTCGAAGGAGAAGACCGGCGCTGCTAAGAAAGAGTTCTTCAGGCAGGAGAAAAAGAAAATCACCAAGGAGCGAAAGGAATACTTCGAAAAGAAACGTGCGGAGGCTGCCCAGGCCAAAGGCTTTTCTAATGAACGCTTCAAAAAACCTGAAGTAACTAAGACAGTGGCCGAAAAAATGCCGCTGAACAAATACATTTCACACAGTGGTATTTGTTCCCGGCGCGACGCCGTTGACATCATCAAGGGCGGCAAGGTAAAGGTGAACGATGCTGTTGTGACTGAACCAGGCTTCAAGATCGCTGAAACAGATGTGGTTCTTGTTAGTGGCAAGAAGATTACTCCGGCCAAGAACCTGGTGTACATCTTAATGAATAAACCCAAGGACTACATTACGACGACGGAAGATGAGAAAGGAAGAAAGACCGTTTTAGACTTGATCAAAAAAGCCACCACCGAAAAAGTTTATCCCGTTGGCCGCCTCGACCGCAATACATCCGGTGTCCTATTATTGACAAACGATGGCGACCTGACTCAAAAACTGACGCATCCCAGCAACGAGATTAAAAAGGTTTATGCCGTGACACTCGACAAGCCCCTGTCAAAGACGCACTTCGACGAGATCTTAAGGGGCGTGCCTCTCGAAGACGGCCCCGCGAACGTTGACTCACTTGCCTATACAGACGTAAAAGACAAAACGCAAATAGGGATAGAGATTCACAGCGGGCGTAACCGCATTGTCAGACGAATATTCGAACACTACGGCTACGATGTAAAGAATCTCGACCGGGTAATATTTGCCGGCCTCACCAAGAAAAACGTCGACAGGGGCAAATGGAGATTTCTCTCCGAAAAAGAAGTTCGTGATCTGAAGTATTTTAAGAAAGGAAAATAGTTGTACGTTCCGGGTTATAATCAATAGCTGATGAAGATTGAAGAATACATCCTGCAGGAAGACGAAAACCTGGTGGCCATAAATAAACCTCCCGGCCTGCTGACCATTCCTGACAGGGAGGGCAAAGACATCTCGCTTAAGCAAATCCTGAAACAGAAGTACGGTGGTATCTTCACCGTTCACCGCTTAGATAAAGACACCAGTGGCATCGTGGTCTTTGCAAAAAACGAACAGGCGCATAAGAACCTTTCCCAATTGTTTGAAGCGAGGGCGACTATCAAGATCTACAATGGCTTTGTACTGGGTTCTCCTTTTGAAAAATCGGGAACCATTAATGAACCGATTGCGGAACACCCTGTGAAGAAAGGATTGATGACCGTGTATAGAAAAGGAAAGGAAAGCATTACCGAATACGAAGTACTCGACAACTTTAAGTTGTACTCCTGGATGCAATTTCATATTCTCACAGGGCGCACCCACCAGATAAGGGTTCACATGAAGCACCTAGGTCACCCGATCGTATGCGATGATTTGTATGGAGATGGTAAACCGGTCTTCGTTTCCTCTATCAAGCGTAAGAACTTCAACCTTTCTAAAAATGAAGAGGAAGAAAGACCCATTCTCTCCCGTCTTGCCCTCCACGCTTCGAGGCTGAACTTTCAATTAGACGGCAAGACTTATGACCTTGAAGCAGAACTTCCCAAGGATCTTCGAGCGTTGCTTCAGCAGCTTCGCAAAAACAAATAAGTCCCGCCGAAGCAGGACCTATTACAGTATAATAAGACTCCTTAGAAACGTTCTATAAAACCAACGGCAACGGTAGTATTGCTGAATTCATCGATCAGGATAAAAGCGCCGTTTCTTGGATTATCCTTGTAGAGGTCCGCAAATATGGGCTTTGCGGTCTTGATACTCACTTTCCCGATATCGTTGAGCTTGAATTGTGACACTTCGTTCACTTCTTCCATGGTATGAATATTAATCTTGCTTTGCAAGCTCGTGATCTTTGCCTTTACGACATTTACACCATGCTGCAATAAGAAGGTTTTGCTATTCGAAAGAGGTTGTTCATCCATCCAGGATATGGTTGCAACAAACGAACTAACTTGCTGTGGCGCCGCGTTAACCGGAACGATCATGTTTCCCCGGCTGATATCAACATCATCTTTCAGTTCAATAGTGACACTCTCATCGGAGCGCACAGATTCCACGTCTGCCTTTGCCCGAAGTATCCTGGTGATCTTACTCGTTCTCAGGGACGGAAGAACCAACACGTCTTCTCCAACATGTAATTGCCCGCTCGACAGTTTGCCCGCATAGCCCCTGAAATCGTGATGTTCATCTGAGTGTGGGCGAATAACAAATTGCACCGGGAATCTTGCCGCCAACGCATCGTCCTTCTTGTGTACGGGAATGTCTTCCAGATATTCTAACAATGTCGGGCCGCTATACCACTTCATTTTAGTGGAGGGTTGAACCACATTGTCGCCATACTTCGCAGCAATGGGTATAAAGTCAAGATCGCCCTCATAGCCCATCTTTCTTGCTACATCCTCGGTATCCGCCTTTATCTTCTTGAAAACAGCTTCATCAAAACCGACAAGATCCATTTTGTTGATGCAGACGAAGACGGTCTCGATCTTTAATAAGTTGGAAATAAACAGGTGTCGCTTCGTTTGTTCAATCACACCGTTACGTGCATCGATCAAAACAATTGAAGCTTCTGCATTCGATGCGCCGGTGATCATGTTTCTTGTATACTCCACATGCCCGGGTGTATCGGCAATAATGTATTTTCTTTTTTCTGTAGCGAAAAAGATATGAGCTACATCGATTGTAATGCCCTGCTCCCGTTCGGCAATTAAACCATCGGTCAGCAAAGAAAGGTCAACAAAGTCGAGTCCTTTTCTTTTGCTTGATGCTTCGACGGCTTCCAGTTTGTCTTTTGTAATTGACTTGGTATCGTAAAGAAGTCTTCCAATAAGGGTGCTCTTTCCATCGTCAACACTGCCAGCGGTGGCAATTCTTAAAATATCCATGGTTCAAATTTACTTCTTAATTAAGAAAGGTTGTTTTTAAGGTGATTATATGATTGTTCAATTGACTCTTTTCCTAAGATCCAGGTAATGAAAATAGTAGGCTCTTGCCACATCTGTAGAACGGTATTTATTGCCTGCCGGCAATTGTTGAAACACGTTCATGTACCCCAGTTGTATATTATCGGTGGACGTCGTATTGAAAGCAAAACCAACAAAGAACCGGTTCTGGTCAAAATAGTTATATGTGATCTGCTTTCCGAAATTCACATGTATCTCATCATTTAGAACTAGTGTCCACGACCCTTTCTTTACTTGTGCGCTCAACGGTATCTTCCAGGAAAAGTTGTACCGCAGACGGAAATTGAAACTATAACCGTCCGCCAATGCCGAATCGTTTAGAATATTCCTACGGAATCGCTCATCTAATCGGAACCATTGGATAACACTGTTGCGACCGTATTTCGTATACCATTGTACCTGTTGCCAGGGACGCCACTCTGGTTGGGTTACCTTACTATGATTGTCGGCCGGGTAATATCGTGCATACGCAACACCTGCAGAAGTCCTGATCGCGTCTTTGACATAGTAAGTGAGCGCCGACCTGAATAGAAGTTGGGAAAGATGGTCCGTGAAATGATCTTTTGTCCTTAGCTGAACGTCCAACCAGGCACCCCATTTATTACTAAAACGCGTTTGATTAAAATAACCAACCCAAATCTGTTCGAGTTTCTGTGTTTCCTTTTGAGCAATCAATTCTTTTGCTCCTACCATTAGTAAAAAAGTGATTCCAATTTTCGCTTTCATAAATCACTTCCCGTTTAAAATGCCGTCTACTGTAATGGCGACGTAGTACAAAGCTCCGATGGTAGGTCCACCCGCATATTGAATGTATCTCTTGTTGAAAATATCGGCACCTCCTGCCTTTATTTGCGATTTCAGCTTAGGGAATCGGACGGTAATTTGCGCATCGACAACGCTATATGCCGGAATAGTACCTGTTACCAACGGACTCTCCCACAGAAATGATTCCTGCCATCTCAAAACAACATTAAAACCGAGGTTCTTTACAATCTCCCTATTACCAATCGAAAGATTCGTTGTCCACTGCGGGGTATTGAACCCAGTCACAAATACATCACTGTTATTTTGCGCCTTCATCTTGTTGAAGTTTACATTACCGGCAAGAGTGAACTTCCTGTAGAAATTGTAAGTGATGCCCAATGCGGCGCCGTAATTATTATACTTGTTTTTCGCATTGGTGTATACCCGGTATCGGTCCTGCCCTTTGCTGGCCGCAGTAGTGGCCGTTGCAGCCGTCGAATCCCTGTTACGGTCAAGCATCGCTAGCACAGCAGTAGTTGTGCCCACCGTTTCACCGTGAGGTACATACACTTGCACCTGTCCCAGGAAACCGTCGTACAGATTGGTATAAGCATCAGCATCAATGATCAGCCTGTTGTTCGCCAAGATACTCTTGTACCCTATTTCGAATGAGTTGATCTTTTCGGGTCTCGCCTTCGGCAGGTTAGCTAGCTGTAATAAATTTCTGTTTGCCATGGCAGCTGAATCTGAATTACCTGTTGCGCTTACGACTGAATTGAAGTTGACTACTGACGCCTGGGTATAGCTGTTATCAAGGTATCCCAATCCTTCGTTGATATATGACAAACTGCCTACGCGCTTCACCCTTCCGTTGTTCACATATGATAATGCTTCGAATAAGGCCGGGAAACGGTAGCCTTGTTGGTAGGTAGCTCTGAAGTTGTGTTTTTGATGTGCCGTGTAGACTGCAGCAATTCTTGGAGTGAGCTTCGGATCAAATTCAGGATTGTAATCGTAACGCACGGATCCAAATACTTTCAGGCTTTCCTTGAAAAATGTCCTGGTCACCTGTGAGAATGCACCAAACTTTTTATAGTAGACATTATCTCCAAAGCTTCCATCCTTTAACGGCTTGTTCCTTTCAGCGATGGGTCTCGAGAAATCAACGAAATTGTTTCCATCGGGTATTACCTGGTATATTCTTGCATCGCCACCAATTAAAAGATTGAAGACTTTGATTTTGTTTGAAAGGTCCCACTGCCCTTCAGTATGATACATCTTGCTCATTTGCACTAGTGCTGCACCGCCTGTAACGGGCGCATCCGGTATGGAGCCGGACTTTATGTCCCAATTGTTGATGTTGCGTATCACATTCTTCAAAGAATCAAAGCGTCCGGTTCCAGGAATAGCCCTGGCAGCATCTGCTACGGTCCTTGCATACTGGTTAGCAGCAGCAAGATTTGAAGAATTCAATCCACCATTAGCAGCAGCATAGGCGTTTAATGCGTTCTTGTATTTAGTTCCCCAACTCGTAGCTGTTTTCGTATCGCTTGCTCCCCCGGTATATAAATCCATGTTGTCCGCAAGTGGTTTCACATTGTATGAGTCGCCGGTGTTCTCAATTGACACATAGCTCCTGATCACATAATTACTTCCCTTGAGTTCTACATCATGATTTTGAACTACAACATTATCGAGCTTGATCTTATTTCCCCTTTGGAACACACCATCCATCTTCCCAACACGGTAAGTGTAGGACAACTCTGCCTTTTCACCGATGCGATAATGCAATGAACCGTCAAACTTCAGGTTGTCTACGTTAGGGTCTACCAATTCGTTTTCCCAATAGCCGGTTCTCGCCACCCGCAACGATTGATTAGCCTTCCCGTCTATTGTCAATCCGCCTATGGAAACAGTGTTACTTCCGGCCAGCACATCGTCACCATATTTGTTCCAGCCATCGAAAGCAACGTTATTAGCTCCATTCAAAGAAGGATAGTTAGGATTAGCACTCTTCAAACTGTTAGGATTCTGGTCATAGCGGCTGTTAGAGATCCAGTCAATACCCTTCATATAACTGATGTTCACCTTGAATGCAAACTTGTTGTTGAAGGCTTTTGCGTAACGAAGTGCCGTTTCCGTCAGCAGCGATGGAGCATAATCAATACCGTCAACATGGTTGATGCCCGTCTTTTGGTATACGCTCAATCCCTGTGAAGTGAATGGGTTTTTTGTAATCAGGTTAGCCATTCCGTTAATGGCATTCATACCATATAAGGCTGATGCTGCGCCGGGGGTGATCTCCACGCTCTGTATGTCTAATTCGGTTGGCCCGATCGCATTACCCAATGGAACACCGAGAGTGGCCGCCTGCATGTCTACACCGTCAACTAATTGCATGAAACGGAAGTTGTTTGGAATATTGAACCCCCTTGTGTTGGGAACCTTGAAGGTTAAACTCGATGTTGTCATCTGCACACCTTTCACATTTTCCAGTGCGTCATAAAAACTGGGAGCAGGCGATTCCTTGATAGACCGGATATCCAGCTTTTCGATGGCTACGGGGGATCTCAGGATATTCTCGGGCACGCGCGAAGCTGTTATTACTACTTCGTTTCCCAAGACAGTTTGTGTTGCGAGCGCCACTTGCACTTTAGAATCCAGGCTCTTTATTTCAACTTCTTGCGGTGCAAAGCCAATAGAAGTAAATAACAAAGTGAATGGAGGCTTTTGCTTTGTCTTCAAACTAAAAGATCCTTCCTCAGAAGTAGTGGTCCCTGAAACCGTTCCTTTAATACTGATCGCAACGCCGGGTAACGGTTCATGTTTTTCCTGGCTGGTGACAATGCCTGAAACCTCAATGATGTTTTGTGCAAATGCAGTTCCTTTTAGCAACATCATCATCGTAACGACACCAAAAATTCGGCTTCCTTTTTTCCGACTTGCCCCCTGGCTTTGTACATTTCCCTTCCTCATAAATAGTTATTTCTTCTTGTCTACATTGGTTTATATAAAGTAGTCTATCTTTTTACTAGACTAAATAATTATAAAAAATTCCGGTGGGTTCTACCGGAAATAATTGATTACACCTTACAGGAACAAGCTCCTGCAAATGCTTATAAGACTCATAACGATTACAACAACTCCTACAACTACAAACATTTTCTTCACGGGCAGCTTCGCCGTTAGCATCGCCGAAAAAGGTGCTGTAATAATGCCTCCCAATAATAAACCTGCGACTATATTCCAATGGTGAATGCCCACAGTGAAAATAAACGTGATAGCACTCGCCAGTGTCAATATAAATTTTGCAACGGTTGAACTCCCAATCACGTACCTGGGCGTGCGTCCATTCTTAATGAACGTACCTGTCACCAGTGGTCCCCAGCCGCCGCCTCCAAATGAGTCGATAAAGCCCCCGATAAATCCAAGAGAAGTGATGTGCGTTCTTTTCTTTTTCACTTTTCCATTCGCTTGCTTCTTAGCAAAAGCATTTCTAAGTATCCTTACACCCAGGTATAAAGTGTAAGCAGCAATTAACGGTTTAATCATCCTCGCGTAGCGTTCACCCACATAGCTTAAAAGCAGCGCGCCTATAACTGCCCCTATAATTGCCGGGATGGCTAACTTCTTTGTAAGCTTCTTATTTACGTTTCCAAACTTGTAATGGCTAATACTTCCTGCTGCCGTAGTAAACGATTCAGCAGAGTGAATACTCGCACTTATCACCGGTGGCGGTATATTCATTATGAGAAATACAGTTGTGCAGATCACACCATAGCCCATTCCCATCGATCCTGCTACTATCTCGGCCAGGAATCCAACCATCACCATCCAGTAGAAAATATGATGGTCTTTGCTTAAGATCTTCAACAAGGCATCAAACTGTCCGTTCATGAACAACACAGAAAGAATGATGGCAAGTAATGTAAATATCGCAAGGGCAACGACATATTTGTTGTTCTTGCCCTGCCAGGCCTTCGCCACTTCAGCGGGTATCACCTCCTGCGCTGCCATTATCTTTATATCTGTTGGCGCCTCCTTCATGTTGTCCTCCTTCATACTCTGTGTTTCAGTCTACTTTTTCAGTAGAATAAATACCCAAAAATTTTATCTCATTCTCTCACTGCTTAGAAATATCCAACATTCTTTCTCTTCTCCATAGCCGCCTCGGAACGCTTATCATCGATACGGGCTCCGCGTTCCGAAATAGTTGCTTCTTTTATTTCTTCTATGATCGTGTCAATGTCGATTGCATCTGAAAGAACTGCGGCTGTGCAGGTCATATCACCTACCGTTCTAAAGCGGACGGTTGCCTCGAAGGGAATCTCATCATGCGATGTATTCAGGAAAGGTGAAGCAGGCCAGTATAACCCGTCTCTTTCAATGATTTGTCTTTTGTGCGAATAATAGATCGATGGAATTGCAAGCTTCTCTTCTTTAATATAATTCCAAACATCTAACTCTGTCCAGTTAGAGATTGGAAAGACGCGCACGTTCTCACCGACGTTGATCTTTCCATTTAACATGTCAAACAATTCAGGTCTTTGTTTCTTTGCATCCCATTGACCAAAGTCATCACGAACAGAAAAGATTCTTTCCTTGGCTCTTGCCTTTTCTTCATCACGCCTGGCACCACCAATACATGCATCCAACTTGAGTTCTTCGATGGCATCCAGCAGTGTCACTGTCTGCAACACATTCCGGCTGGCATACTTTCCTGTTTCTTCCTTGACCCTTCCCTGGTCAATTGAATGTTGAACATAACGAACCAGCAGGCGAATACCGGTTTCTTCAGCCAGCCAATCCCTGAACACGATCGTCTCTTCAAAATTGTGACCGGTGTCAATATGCATCATTGGGAAAGGAACCTTGGCAGGAAAGAAAGCCTTCCTGGCTAAATGCACCAACACAATGGAGTCCTTTCCACCCGAGAACAGCAACGCAGGTCTTTCGAATTGCGCAGCCACTTCTCTCATGATATAAATCGCCTCGTCTTCTAATGCTCTTGGAAAAATGCTTTTACTCATAATCTTCATTTTACTAAATGCAATCCGCATTCTTTGTGTGAAACTTCCCACCACCATCTTCCGGCGCGTGGGTCTTCTCCTTCTTCAATCGCCCTTGTGCAAGGGGCACAACCAATGCTCACAAAACCTTTATCGTGAAGCGGATTGTAAGGCACTGAAAAAGCTTTGATGTAATTCAGTATATCATCGAATGACCAATGTAATAGGGGGTTGATCTTATAGATCTTTTTATCCTCCAGCCACTCTACAACAGGTATGTGCTTGCGATGTTCTGTTTGCGAAGCCCTCAATCCTGTCACCCAAACAGAAGCGCCTTGCAAGGCCCTATTCAGCGGTTCCACCTTGCGCACACCGCAACAGGACTGGCGGTTCTCAACCGACTCATAAAAAAGATTTACTCCCTTTTCCGATACCATCTTTTGAACGGCCTCGGCCTGGGGAAAGTAAACGTCAATATTGATCTTATATCTTGCGGTTGTTCTTTCAAGGGTATCGTAAACCTCGTTAAACAATCGGCCCGTATCAATAGTAAAAATGTTTATGGGAATTTGGTGTCTCGCGATAATATCAGTGAGCACCTGGTCCTCCTGTCCAACGGAAGAAGAGAACTTCACGGCGCCTGGAAATAATTGAGTCGTTTGCCTCAATGCTTCTTCAACGGGGTGTGTTTCGAAGATTTCCTGTAATTGTTCTAAATGCAACATCTGTTTGTGATTTGGACGCACAATTCCACTTAGAGAAATTTCTCTATTCACATAGCAAACAATAGTGTAGGATCCTGGCTTATTTCTCGTCAGGAACAGGAGTGTAACGCAAGTAAGGCTTAACTACCTTCACACCTTTCGGGAATCTCTTTATAGCATCTTCTGTGCTGATACTCGTACCAACAATTACATCTTCACCTTGCTTCCAATCGGCTGGAGTTGAAACACTGTGTTTGGATGTCAACTGCAACGAATCAATTACGCGAAGCACTTCAAAGAAGTTTCTACCGGTGGAGGCAGGATAGGTGATCATCAATTTGATCGTCTTATCCGGACCAATCACAAACAGGGAACGAACAGTTTGGGTAGCGTTCGCATTGGGATGAATCATGTCATACAACTCAGCTACTTCCCTGTGCTCGTCGGCGATGATCGGAAAATCGACGGAACAGTTTTGTGTTTCATTGATGTCATTTCTCCAGCCAAGGTGTTTATCCAAAGGATCAACACTTACGGCCAGCACTTTCACATTACGTTTGGCAAATTCCTCTTTTAATAAAGCGGTTCTTCCTAGTTCGGTTGTACACACAGGAGTATAATCAGCAGGGTGGGAAAACAAGACGCCCCAGCTATTGCCGAGAAATTCGTGGAAATCAATCTCTCCTTCTGTGGTCTGCGCTTTGAAGTTCGGCGCAACGTCACCAAGTCGTAAAGCCATAATGCAAAGGTTTAAAATGAATAATTCGGTGAAATTAGTATAAAGATAATATCCTACCAAACTAGTAGGGTATTAAATTATCCTAAAGTTTCCCGGCCCGACGCGAGGTCCTCCAGGGTACGATGTTCAAGTATGTTCAATGTGGCGTCACGCACGCTCGCCATCACATCGTGCAGACCGCAATTCCCTTCATCGCAATTATCACAACGTTTATAAAAATAGAGGCTGACACAGGGTAACAAGGAGATGGGTCCGTTCACGATGCGCACAACGGCCGCTACGCTTGTTTTGGAGGGATGTTCCCGAATATAATAACCACCACCCTTGCCCTTCTTGCTGTCCAGTATGCCTGCCTTCTTCAGTTCCAACAGAATGTTTTCCAGGAACTTCAAGGGGATCTTTTTCTTTTCCGCGATGTCGGAAATAAGCACGGGCCCCTGGTTGTATTTATCAACCAGGTAGGTCAAAGCTCTGAACGCGTACTGTGCCTTGTTTGAAAGCATATTTATTTTGCCTCGGCTTGAATCGTGATGGTATAATCGATCTTTGAATTTTTCCTCAACATCGCCGCCACTCCACAATATTTGTCAAGGGAAAGGTCGATGGCTTTTTTTACTTTGTCCCTGTTTTCTTCTGCGGTGGTAATGATGTAATTAATGTGAATATCCTTAAAAACTTTCGGATGTTCCGTAGTTTGCTCCGTCTCCACATCCACCTTCAAGTCGGCAAATGGTACACGCATTTTTTCGAGCACGTCCACGATATCAATAGCCGTACACCCGGCTAACCCGCTCAACAGCAAGGCCTTTGGGTTAAATCCCCCATTGGCATCGATCTCTATTTTGTTGTGTTCTTTATAGGAATCAAAGGCGTGTCCACTTTTCCAGATTGTTGTAGTTTTCATTTCTTTCTTTTGAGCAAGGCGCAAATTTATTTTTTTCCCGTCAATTAAAAGTTGAGGTTTATCAAACGTCTAACCCAGGATGTAGGGGCAAGAAGACAGAATTATTGAGATTGATCTTCCTACACCTATTGGAGCTTACCCCGGATGGCTTGAACAAAAAAGCATCGAATCGCCTTGGTTTTGCCTTAATGATTTGTTCCGATAAAAAGCACAAGATCATTGCTTTTTTTAAAAGTGA
>DATDNL010000059.1:0-3269 GCA_036518315.1 Flavisolibacter sp.
CTGCACGTTTAGGTTGGCGATATATACATTGCGCAGTTGGCTGTACACATTATCGGTGTTACGATGACCAAGCCTGATAAATAGGGCATTGCCCGTGTTTACCGCATGAATGTTTCTTACGTCAATATCTTCAAGTACGCCACCGTCGACTGTTTCGATTGCTATAGCAGATCGATAGGTGTCATACACTTCAATATTCCTGATGACGATTCGTTTGAATCCGCCTTTTGAAGCCGTTCCCAGTTTGATGGCATTGGCACTTGATCTCACCCTGCAGTTGGAAACAAGGATATTCTCACAGTGGTTCTCCCTGTCTTCAGACTTCAAACAAATTCCGTCGTCTGCGGCGTTGATTATACAGTTGGTGACCTTTACATTTTTGCAATCAACCAGGTCAATTCCATCATTGTTCCAAAAAGTGTTACTAAGCACGTGAACGCTATCGATGGAAACATTGGTGCAGTTCTTATAATTCTGAACCCAGGCAGCACTGTTTTGGAGATGAATGTTTTTTACGGTTACTGAGTTACAATTCTTGAACTCGATGATTCGAGGCCTGTTTTTTTCACTTGGTCTTCGCTGATGCCAGGGGTTGTATTCTTTCCACTCATCGTCATATAGTTCGCCCGATTTCAGTTTATTGTAGATGTCATTGATTAGCAGGTCGCATTGTCCATCGATCAATCCACTGCCCGTAATTGAAATGTTTCGTTCGTTTTCGGCAACAATGAAGGCTGAGGCCTTTAGGCTTGGTCCATAGTCTGAACGGTTTGTACTGGCCAGTAATACGGCATCTTTGCTTACGTTCAGTTCGACATTGGATCTTAAATGAATCACACCGGATAAAAACTTTCCTTTGGGAACGACCACCTTTCCGCCACCGGTCTTAGTTGCATCGTCAATGGCATTCTGAATTGCGGTGGCATTGTTAGTAATCCCGTCGGGCTTTGCTCCGTAGGAGGTAATCAAAAACTGTTTCTCCTGGCAGTAGTTAAGAGTGCTTACCGTTTGAAGAAGGAGTAGGAGAAGAAAGGCTTTCACGCAATAGTATTTAAAAAGATTTATTGACTTCGTTCCAGTATTTCTGGTACAGGCGAATGGACTCTTCTACGGGATTTCCCGAGGTGGCAATAGGATAGTTTTTTCTTTCGTTCACCCATTTCCATTCCCAATTTTGGACCTGGTCTGTAAAAGCATTCATGTCTATTTGCTTTTTACTTTGAATAGCAGCTTCTGCTGCTGAAAAGAACTGCTGCCACCTCGGTTTGTAGAAGTCATTTAACAAGCCGCTCCACTGCCTGCAGGCATATTCATTCAAGGGGCAGTCTTTGTCGCCCCAAAGAGTGATAAGGTCTTTCGCATTCACTTCATACAAATGCTTTTCGTCCTCTGTAGTGGCACAGCTCCGGGCACTTGCAATCCAGGGCCCAAGTAGGAAATCTTTTCTTGTTGCAAGCAGTCGATCCATGTCTTCGATCAGTTGAATAAACTGAAGACTATACTTTTTAAATGCGGCCAGATCCTTCCTGCTATAAGCTTCAACAAATTTTCTTTGCAAAGGCGAAGCGTAATTTGCCAGGACCTGCCTCGTCAGGTCAACGAGGTCGAACTTAAAACCATCGCTATTCTTACAAGCAGATGAGGCTTTTATCAGAGACTGCCATGCAGGTAGTAAGTCCTTTGGGTCGTAATTCAATTTGGTCCTGGTCCAGCGGGTGAACGAGTCTAATGTGGGTCTTCCCTGCAAAATGCTTTCTGCCCCGTCGCGGATGTATTTATTTTGTGGAACTGTGTAAACTGTTTTCTCCAGGATGTTCCAGGCGGTGAGGGCATCATCGTTCTTCACACCATACCGATTAAATACATAGTTCGGTAGCCACACGTTCAAATCTATTGGTTTACTTTCCCAAGTGTGTGATGTCATCAATTCATACATCACCGGGTTTTGTTCGATCCCTTCCATGGTGAGTCCTATGCCGACCATGTTACGGCGATTTGGATCATTTAGAGCGTTCGCAGGCTCAGTCGCGACCGTTTCAATTCTTCCAAAGAGATTTGTGTTGCCGCCGAAGTTGTTTAACATGTTCCAGATCCATGGCTTTCCATAAAATGAGTTGGTCCGTTTCCAGACCGGTTCTATTTCAGTTGCGAGGTCAAGGATGATCATCTTGTTGTTTGGCACCGCATTCAGCAAGGCTTCGGTTTGCTTTTCTCTCCAGAATTTTTTGTCACTGTAAAATAGCCAACCTTGCATGACCCAGGTGGCGGCAGTGTCGACATTGTGCATGCCTTCATAAACCCTTGCGCTAAGCTTTCCCAAATATTCCGGTTCGTCCGACGGAGGCTCGTTTTCATTGAAAGTGTCCGCGGAATAGAGATGATCAGTACCGAGCAATTTTGTTTGTGTTTCCAGGAACTTTCTGCCAAGGAGGCCGAAAAGCGAATCTTCGGAATCTAAAATGTAGGTGTCGCCAAATCCATTTTTCCAGTTTGTCGTCTTCAGTTTTGCTCCAGGGAACCTCTTTTTAAATGCAGCCGGTACGTGACCGGTAAAAGCTGAAAGAACAGGTTTCATCCCCAGTTCTCTTTCTCTTTGAAGGATCCTTTTTTGAAGTTCAAAGTGTGTTTTCATCCACTCGACTGGAAGCGGGCCACCCCAACCATCTAAATTTCCCATCCAGAACCACGAGAAGTAAGAGGGACCGCAGAAAAAAGGTTTTAATTCGTCGTCGGTGAATCCAAGTTGTTTATACACGAGATGCCATATATACTCCTCGCCGGTAATGGCAAGAGGCATGTTTATTCCATGAAGAGCCATCCAGTCTATTTCTTTTTCCCAACGTTTCCAGTCCCACCAACTCATGCTGTAATTGAAAGTGCAATAATTCAGATAGTATCGGTACTGGTAGGGTGTGGCCTTGTGGATCTTAGCAGGAACTCTCGGCAAAGCTTTTGGTAAATGCAAGTTGGTGCCGTTCCACGTTATTTGTGAATGACAAAATTCATTGAGATAATAATATAGAGCGGAGGCGATTGCAACTCCATTATTGCCTTTTAGTTTGATCTTGTTCTGGGAAGACTCGATTTCGAAGACATCATTAGTACTGCCGGTCTTGAGTTCTTCAATGATGAATTGGGAAGCATGGGTGGGAGCAACACGTTGTAGCAATGCCTTTGATGCTGCAGTGTTCAATTGAGCCGGGGATTGCTGGCTAATAGCGACCAATAGTGACACAAAAACGGGAAACAAGTAAGATTTCTTTCGATTC
>DATDNL010000060.1:0-2311 GCA_036518315.1 Flavisolibacter sp.
CGTCATGTTGAGCAAACTTATTCTGTAATCGGTTGCGAATATTTTCCTATTAAGTAACTTTCCTAATGGGAATCGATTTCCTGTTATACTGACTACTATCGACGACTTTTTATCCAAATACCTACGTTAATAACCGTGCAATTCCGGCCTGATCCTTTTCCCTGTGTATTCATTTCGTAAAAGCAACCATCACGGACTTCGTTAATTGTTGCCAATGGCCCTGCCTGGCATCGCTGTTCCCAAAAATAGATCCAGTCTCGAAGGAACGCGTTGAAGAGGTTGGGCTGGTAGTTTTTCAAGGCTACGCCAGGACGACAAGGCATTCGTGTATATCCAAATCCAGTTACCGGTCAACTCATTATTGATCCCGGCACGAACGGGTTACCTATTCGCCGCATTGGGTCAGTTGATTTGACAGGTGGAACCGTACTATAGGTGAAAGTGCAGAACTCAGTTGTTATGCTTCCCGGCGGATCATTAACAGGCACCTACAATCCACGGCTGAAAGGGGATAAACTGCTCACCAGGCAGGCAACCATCCAGTGGGGAACAGGTGAACTATGGATTAGAATCGAACTATGAAATCAAACACAAGGGTTCTCTTAAGAGCCCTTTGTTTTTTGATGAGTTGGCATGATTGACTTCAAACCGAAGGCGACAGATTCTTTCCTATTCTTCCGGCTTAAGATTTATTCCAATAACCAGCCACAGCACCCATAGTAGTAGCGTAATGATCACGACTGTCAACGGAATCCAGATGGCTACCAGCGCCAGCATAGAATAACCTAACACTGAATAATATGCATAGCTCCTGTTTTTGCGTATTTCCTTTATCGCAGCCTCGCTTTTTGCGAGATTACCCTTCAAACCGGCAGTGCATATTTGGGCCCAGCCCAGCGCCTGGAGGATAAGTACCAGGTTGTATAGGATAACAGCGGGTGCGGCATGATCCGTTAGAATGTAGTCACCAATTAAAGAAGTAGGGAAGGGGATAAAGACAACTGAAAGCAACAGTAATCCGTTGGCATAAATAAAAGCTGTCGACGACCTGGCCGCCAGTTTCATAGCATTATGGTGATTGACCCACGTTACTAGTATGATAGCGAAACTTGACACAAAAGCCAGTATCGAAGGGACTATGTGTTTCAGCGCAACCCAGAACTCAGACGTGTTGTTAATAACCGCTGATGATGGAATCTTGATATCGATTACCAGCAGGGTAAGGGCGATGGCAAAAACGCCATCACAAAAAGTTTCTAGTCGTGCATTAGGATTTACTTCCGGCATGTTTGTATGCATGAAGAACTCATTCTTACTTTATTTGCGCGCATCGTTTAGCAAAGTGAGAGAGGTTCTCTTTTTATCCAGTCATGTACACAGCTTCCAGAGAGTGCCGGAGGACATCGTAAGGAAAGGTCCTACTGTTTCAGGTAATCAAGGGCTGGTCCAACCACTTTAATTCCGTGGTCTTCCCTGAACTGGAGCTTCTGTGCGTCCGTCATATTCTTTTCAGTTCCCTCACTGATAGCTTTGAAAAAATGTTCCATCTTGCCTGCAGGTTGAAACAGCATCAGGAGCTTTCCTTCCCCGTCACCAAGTTTGGCAAAGGCGTGGGGTACCATCCTTGGTCCAAACACACAATCGCCGGCTTTTGCATGATAAGTTTGTTCTCCCACTTTTATCAGGAATTCGCCGGACAGTACATACCAGAATTCGTCCTGTGCATAGTGAAAATGTAAAGCAGGACCTCCGTCTTTCAGTCGCGTAGATTCATAAACATATAAATCACCATCGGTGTCGTTGGTTGCCACCTTGGTGTAGAATTTATCACCTTCGAAAAGAGTGATTGGCTTTTCGAAGCGGTCTTTCCCGGCATCGACCTTAAATCCTTTGTCGACTCTTTTTCTGTTTGAGGTTTTTGCCAAAGTGGAAAATGGAGCTGTAAGGAGCGCTCCGCCTGCTAAGCAGAGTTTGATAAATGAGGGACGATTCATAGCAAGTGTTTCGGAACTATAAGGTAAGAAATTTTCAGAAATGGAAATAACACTCCCGATTTATGGTCGGCGTTTCGACTAGCCGAAACTAGAAAAACAAAGAGAGCATTGGATTTCCAATGCTCCCGGTTAGTTGAAGACTCCTGAACTTTAAAATTCATCCCTGCTGCTTAATGGAGGACCCAGGAGTGTCATGTTATATTTTTCGAAGAGTTGGGCAACCACTTTTTTATCAGGTGCGCCATTCCGGGTGAGCGGGCCTAATTCTTCATAGAATCTGTGGCCGCCTCCCGGGGTATACACAATAATTATTTCTC